>PEAL01000569.1 GCA_002753725.1 Deltaproteobacteria bacterium | reverse complement strand
GAGGTTAAATTCTTACTCATAGATTCATTGTATCAGAGAGATGCATTGATAATAAGCAGTTGAGGAGGTGGGGGCTATTTGATTTTGCCATTAGTGGGGGTGATAACATCGCCGCTAACATCCATCACGGTTTTGCATTCTTGTTCAAACGTTCGTGCAATGATGGCGCCATAGTATTTTTGGCTGATATCATGGATCAATTGCATATCCGTTCTCTGGGAATAAATTTTTGCCGCCTGAACGCCAATGGATGCCTGTTCAACAATAGCCTTTCGTCGGCCTCCCATAAATAGCGGCCATGTCATTTCAGCACGGGATATCAGCGTATCACGATCCATGAGCTTGACATCTTTTTCAGGCACGGTGACTGTGGTTGGCATGGATATCATCGTTCCAGCTGGCAACGCCGGGTTCATGATCTGTGCCGGAAGTTGAATCTGATATTGAGAGATCTCTTCTGGAAAAATAAAATTGCTTGATTCATCCATTCGTGTGGCCGAAAAACCAATGCTGATATCTGGATAATAGGCAGATAACGCCTGATTGTATTGCGCCTCAGCCATTTTAACAGATAATTGTGAAATTTTTTGGAAATGATTGTTTTGCAATGCAATGTTCAGGCATTGCTCAAGGTTAATGGATAGCGGCTCATTTTGTTCTGCATGAGTAGTTACATTCAGAAAAACGAGTAGAATCAGACAAAAAATCGAAATGGTGTGTTTGCGGTTCATTTTTTTCCTCACAATCCAGGTAAACAAATTTATTTTTTATTTTCCTATTCCGATCTCCCATTCTGCTAATGAATTGTATGTTTATACAAATAATATAAACACTTGTAATAGTCCTCGGGCGATCAGTCCGGCGATGACATCATCCATCAAAACGCCCAGGCCGCCTTTAAAAAAAGTTTCAGCTTTGGAAATGGGATACGGCTTGAGAATGTCAAAACTTCTAAACAGCAAAAAACCCAATAGTACGTTTGTCAAGGTGAACGGAAGAAATGCCAGCGTGATCATAATTCCTGCAATTTCATCAATGACAATTGCGCCGGGATCTTTTTTACCAAGATACATTTCTCCCTGACCACAAATCCAGGCTGCTACAGGCATAAAAGCGATCAAAAATAAGCTCTGAAAAGGCCATGTCAGAAGGGATAAACCATAACATATGGGTAAGCCTGCGAGTGTTCCCCATGTACCAGGGGCAACAGGGATATAACCGGAAAAAGCCCCGGTGGCCAAAAACAAAATAACGGATCGTTGATTGTTTTTATCATTTGTCATTGACACGGTTTTTGTATCCCTCGATCATGAACGTTATTTTTGAAATCATCAATCCACGAAGAATATAGGAAATGGCATATCTTTGGGCCTGTGTTGCAGACTCTGGAACCAGTACTCCCAAAACCTGACGAACAACAGGATCAAAACGATGGTTAATATCTTTTTGTACACGGGTCAGTTTGCCATCTTTGATAGCCCCCCATACAGCCGGGACTATATATGTAATGGGTTCTTTCAAAAGGGTGTCCCGATGATCCATAAACGTTTTATTGGTTACTTCATCAATGAGCGGACCAATTTTTCTTGCAATTTCCAACATATCTTCTGACGTATTGTCAGCGTTATTTCTCCAAAAAAATACGCGGTCGAGTAAATTTGAAATCATGAAATCATTTCCTGATTACGAGGTTATTGTTTGTGGCATTAAAATTGCTTTTTTCATAGATGCATTGAGACTTGTCAAGAACGTTTTTTTTGTTGTTATCCATTACATTAAATTTATTAGACATAAATTGCAACCTGAATTTCTTTGATTGGCTGTAATATCACTGAACTCGTGCTTTTCAACAGTGAAATTCGCACGATTGGAGTATAATTGTACTGATTAGAGAATCTGATGATTCTAAATTTTTATGCGTTGGATAACGTATGAAAGATTAATCTTTTTCAGGAGATCATTATGAACCATTTTTTTAAGGTTTTATGTGTGTGGAGCCTTTGTTTCCTGCCGTATTCACTGTCAGCGATGGAGTTATCTGATACTGTTGCATCATGGCAGGTCACCCCCCAAACTTCCAATTACGATCAATTGTCAGACATGGACATGCTGACCGATAATGAAATGGATGCTGTAACCGGTCAAAATTCAGTTGCTGTTTTATTGGAAGGCGCTGATGGCAGCAGTTCCTTTGAAGTCCATGTTGAATTTACCACGGCCTCGTTTGGTGATATCATTAAATTTACTGAAGGCAGCACGGTTATTGATGGAGAGAAGCGTAAACCCGGGTTTATCGTTTTCAAAGGCCCCTCAGGAGAAGCGACAGAATTACTTGCTGAATTAACAGCCAGTGTTCCAAGCGGGTCGGTGATGGAAATGGAAGTCGATACAACGGGTGCTGGTGGAATGAATCTTGGCGGAACCGCTGCATTTGAAATTCCACCCTATACAACCTTTATCAGGGTGCGAATTCCAGAGATAAAATACGATGTCTATGTCGCAAGCGATATGAAAATTATTTTGGATTCCATGGATGATGCTTCAAGTCCGACAGCTAAAACCCTTGGAATTATTCGCTTGTTTGACCTGAATTTTGATATGAATTTTCCAAAAGAAAGTAGTATCTATATCTACCCCAGCTGATTGGCGAGGATTTGAGGGCGTAAGGAATCAAAATTTAATAACGTTCTCTTGGTGGAATCCCAAAGCTTTAGCTTTGGGAGTTACAGAAAAACAACGCATTGAAAAGCTAAGGAACTCCCAAAGCGGGCGCATTCCCAAAAAGTCGGACATTTTAGATTTATTTGTATCTGAAAGGGCGAATGAATATAGCCCAGGGCGAAGCCCATAGCCGTCAGGCTACAAAGAATTTTGTTTAAAAACAACACTTTAAGTCCCGTTAGGGACGACAGATAATAGCCTGGAGCTTCAGCTCCAGGTTCTTGTTGCGGTTGTCATTTATAGCACTTCCCGATCAAGAAGCCTGGGGGTGCAATCCCATTTAGTTGCAAAAATAAATATTGTGATATCTATTTGAATTTAAATAAAATAAATTTGTTATCGTATAGATAATTATATTCTATTCTTTTACCCCGAAGGGGTTTAACA
>PEAL01000568.1 GCA_002753725.1 Deltaproteobacteria bacterium | reverse complement strand
TATCATGAAACCGCATTTGGATAAAATTCAAAGGTTTCAGTTGATAGCCGGTATTCGTATTTTATTTTATCAAAAAAAAATAGACCAGATCCCGGATTTATATAATCAGTATAAAGATCGAACATACCATGTTTTATCATTATCGCGAATTATGGAGCTTATTTGCAATAACCCATTTGATCCAGAATGGTTTCAGTTGATTTCAGGTCGGACACTCACAGAAATCATGCGAGAACCATTGATGACTGATATGAAACGCTGGCAAAACAATGCAGTGAATTTTGAATATGTTGAAAAACTGGCTGCTGCCGGCTCAAATCGATGCGACACCCAATTGCAGGCCATGGTGCTGGATATCTGGTTCATGATTGAAAATACAGATGCGATTCAACAGTGGCTTTCAAAGCAGGCCAAAACACCATCTGAAAACAGTCTGTGCGCAAAAGCCAGTCTCGCATTTTTGGATGGTGAAAATAAACAGGCAATCAGCACCTTTGAAAAAGCATTTCCTTTCATTCAGACAAAAGGGAAGAAAAGCCCTAAAATTTTTAATCATTTTATGGGCGTGTTTTACATACTGGCCCTGTTTAAAGATTCTGGCAAAAAAAGCCTTCAAAAGGCATCGAAATATATCAATCAAGCCCTGGCTTCAGAAACACCTTTTAAAAGAGTTTATGACCAACTGGCGCATGTTCTGGAATACCTGTCAGGAAATCTTTCAGAAGCCAATCAATTGTTTGGGCATACGTATATATCCCAAAGCATATCGTCATATACGAATTGTGTGGAAATGTTTTTTCAAGTGTTTGCCTACTATTGGATTGACACAGATCAGGCAAAACAACAGATTGACCCTATCAAAAAACTCTATGCGGCTGCACACAGCAGTAGTTATCCCTGGTTTGAACATGAACTTGCAGGCTTGATCAATGCCCTCAATGAAAAAAAGCGGAAATCCGATCCCAATGGGTCAAGCTTTCTGGTGGATCTGATCAAAAAAGCGTCCGTTTGGGAAAAGTCTCTTGATATCTTACTGGGCATCAAAGTAGAAAGCCCTCAAGAAGCAGCAAAGGATGATGAATATCGAATGGTCTGGTTTATTGACCATGATGATGATGGCTATTGCGATGCCAAACCCCGCGAACAAAAACGCAAAGCAAATGGTCAATGGACCAAAGGACGTCCGGTTGCGTTGAAGCGATTACACCGGGAAATCTCCACTTTTTCTTATTTAACCCCACAGGACAAGGAAATTTGCAGTCATATTTATGCCAGTGAATATGATAGCGGCGGATACACCCATTATGAGTATGATTTTAACGATTCCTTCATTTTTGCTGTCATTGGTCACCCATTGCTGTTTTTGAATGATGGGGTTACGCAGGTCGAACTCATTGAAGGAAAACCGGAACTGATTGTTCAAACCCAAAAAAATAAAGACATATCCATCAAATTGATTCCAGAACCCGAATTGACAGTTTCAAGCGATTACTACACCATTAAAGAAACCCCCACGCGAATTAAAATTTTTAGAGCAGATACTGAATATAACCGCATTGCCGGTGTTATCGGCAAAGAACTGATTGTACCGGCTGCTGCAAAAAAGAAGGTTCAGGCAGTTATTGATAAATTGGCCGGCAATATTACCATTCATTCAGATTTTGGCGGGAAGAGCAAAGAATGGAAATCTGTGAAAGCAGACAGTAAAATTCATGTGCATTTAATCCCCTCAGGAACAGGCTTGAAACTGTCTGTATTTGTTAAACCTTTTGGTTCGGGCGGGGCATATTATCCGCCTGGAACCGGCGGCAAAAAAGTCATTGCAGATATCAAAGGCAAGAAATTACAGACCACACGTGACTTGGAAAAGGAATTTCAGCAATTGGATGCCTTTATCCAAAAATGTCCGAAATTACAGGCATTTGAAGAAAATAGCGGAGAATGGCAAATTGAAAATTTAGAAGACTGTCTCGAATTATTAACCGAGTTGGAACCCATTAGAGATCAAATTGTCTTGGAATGGCCTGAAGGCCAGAAATTTAAACTGATTGCGGATGCGTCAACCCATAACTTTCAGATGCGCATCAAAAAACAAAATGATTGGTTTGCAGCCAGCGACCAGTCACCATTTATCGCCTGGTTACCAAAGGGACGATTGAAGAAAAAATAGTTGAAATGCACCATAAAAAAAGAAACCTTGCAGACAGTTTACTTCAAGGCGCAGATTTGACTGGTAAAATGTCTACGAAAGAGCTGTTAGATTTAATTCGGAATTAGAATAGAACAAATTTGGCTTCCCTAAAAATGTTATTCGTTCGCGGGCGAAAATAAGGTTCGCCCTTACGATTCAGGAGTTTAACACAATGAAAACAACCTACACCATCAAAGACATTCAACCCCACCTGATTGACCCATCACCATTCCAAAAACGAAAACACTTTGATCCTGAAAAACTCCAGGAACTTGCCGCAAGCATTGAAACCGATGGTCAAATTGAGCCGATTATCATCCGGCCCATCAAAGATCGCTTTGAACTCATTGCCGGTGAACGCCGATTGCGCGCTATCAAACAGTACACACAAATAAACACCATCCAGGCAAAATTGATTGATGTCAATGATCTCCAGGCCAGGCGCATTTCAGCGGCTGAAAATATTCAGCGGGAAAACCTGTCAAGTATTGAAAGTATCGAAGCCATTGTAGAAATTGTTGATGCACACCTGATTGAAGATACAGAATATGCAGCAATGGGAAACGATCCCATAAATAGAGTGAATACCTTGTTGGGAAAACTTAATTCAGTTGTGAATAATCAAAACAAAAATGCCACCATATCTGATCACCGCATGCAGCAGGTTCATAAATTTATGAACCCAGTCCAAAAAATATTCAAAAACCTGCCTAAACGTTTGGAATGGAAGAGTTTTTATATCAATGACCTTCCCCTGATTTTAGAAATTTGTGAGGATATTCGACAGATTTCCCTTGAAAATCAACTCAATAAGTCCCAGGTCAGGGCCATTACAGAGGTGAAAAAGACATCCACAAAAGCCTTTCAAGATATTGTCAATATTGAGGGATCAGGGGTCACATCTTGATTATTTCATTAAGA
>PEAL01000090.1 GCA_002753725.1 Deltaproteobacteria bacterium | reverse complement strand
TATCAGGAACAGATCTGTTCTCTGATACTCAACCGTTTTTATTGTTTAAGGAGGATATCACTTTTGGAAAATATGATGCAACCAGAAAAAAAAACAGAACATGAAAAATTGTTTCCGCGTGCATATATTATGCTTAACGAAATAACCGTTCAACCGCTAAAAAAGAGTCATTTGATGAGCTGGCTTACCCTTTTTTTATTGGCCCTGTGCTTTGGATTGTTTGCGTGGTTTCAGACACATCTGATGGATGAGGCTTCACGACTTTCAGATATCATTCGTTAAGAAATATATTTTTATGGAAAATGCTAAAAAAAAATTCACACGTAAAGAAATTTATTCTTTAAAACAATGTCTTCGGACACACTCACCTGATGATCCCTTAATTCTTTTATTTCAATTAACCCATGCACTTACAGAAATTGAACAGGTTGCAAAATCATCGTCATCACCCGATGATGGTGTTTCATCCCTTTTTCGTCTGTATACCATTGATCAGGCAGATATTTTGTGCGTGCTTAATCAGAATAAAGATTTGGTTTCGTTTTTGGAGAGTTCTGCTGTTCGACAAATGCATCAATTGATCAGCAAAACCAATAAAAAGAAACCGCCTGATGCATTGGTATTGATGATTGATGCTCGATATCTTCGGGTTTCAGAATCAAGAGATCTCTTTAATCATGGTCGAACGATTCGTACATGGGTGGAGACCATCAGAAATACAAGTTTCCAGAATATTCCCATTGTCTTGCTGGTTCGTAATACTGAAGATTTGGATGGTTTTGAAGATTGGACACAGGCTTTAGATGAGCAATATTTAGAAGATGCCTTTGGTTTTGCGCTTCCAAATGAAGAAATTGAAGCACAATCGTTTATATCGGCAGCGCTTCGCGAGATGACTGCTCAACTGGGCAAGCAGCAAACAAAAGAAAAAAAAATTGACTCAGCGAAGAAACGGTTGATTCTCTCTCTGATGGCTTTAAAGCAAAACCTGGTATATTTGACCAATGGTATACTCCAAACACAACCAGACCTCACACCACCCAAATTTATTGGTATTTATTTTATGGGTATGGTTGATCGATCTGTGCCGATGATTGATGAAACAGCACTGGATTTACTTTCTGATAACGCATTGAATGAATCGTTGCCATCTGAGATATCCATAAAAACGCCACTGTTTGTCAAAGATGTCTGTGGGGATATTCTTTCAAAAGTAGGATCATATACGCAACCCTATCAGCCGGAGTCCACTCATGGTCTTATCTATAAAACCGTTTCATTAAGCATGATTCTTTTAATTATATGTGCCTGTGGCTTATTGTTCATGTCTTACCTCTCCCATCTGGATACATTGAATCATACAAAGGCAGGCATTTCAATGCTTCAAAAAAATATAACCACACCTCAGGATACGATTCCATATTTTAATGCCTTAAAAAATTATATGTTAGATTTGGAAGCAGAGGTGAATGAGTGGTGGCTCCCCTGGCTAGGTTTTTCACAAGAAATTGATGCTTTGAATCAAATGAAATACCAGTATGTTGTGACATTTAGAAAATATTTGCTGAAACCTTTGATTGATCAATACATGGTTAAAGTTCGTACACACATGGGACAACGCTCCGCTGTGGAGTTATCCGATCAGACATTTCACCATGTGACAGGGCAATTCATGGGCACACTGGTTTTTTACACAGACTTTCTGAGCCAATTGTTTTTGTCCCTTGAAGAAAAAGCATCTTTTGTTTATCACCCCAAAGGATATCATAATGGAAAAGCCATTTTTGCTGACCCGGTATCAAATGAGCGTTTCAATACCTTCTTAAGGTGTTACGAACAAGCCCTCTTGTGGGCAAACACGCGACGAGATTTTCGTAAAGATTTTTATCAATTTCAATCATCTATTCAAGAAATGGTTGCGTTCATGCCAACACTGATTGAATGGGTGCTTCCCATTGTCAACGATCAACTACCGGGTATTCAATTGACTGCGCTCTGGAAAAAAGATTTTTCTGAAAAGGTTCCACATACTGAAATACCGGCTGCCTTTACAAAACAGGGATATGTATTTATCCAGAATATTTTTGATATCATCCGAAAAGCCCATTCTCATCCAGCGCCTTTTGATGAGCGATTACACTCTTTTCAGCAGTCTTTTCATGAAAAATACATTCAACAATGGAAAACTGCGGCAATACAATTTTCAACGATTGTTGATCATCTTGACGGTCGGGATGCATGGGTTGATATCATGTCACATATCGCAGACGTCAGGCGCAATCCTTTTTTTCAAATGATTCGTTTGATTGTTGAGCATACACAGCAATTTGATGATCAAAAGAAAAAATGGCCTGAATGGCTTGCTTTCAGCCATGCATTATTCGAGCAGACCATTCTTGAATATAGTGAATCAATTCCGTTGACAAAAAATACTGTCCCTTCTGACAATGAATCAGGTAAAAAATCGAATGAAACGAACAGTGCATTTAATGAATATTTATCCGCTTTAAAAGAGATCTCCACCTTTCCCAATACACCGGAACGTTCCTACAAAATGATGGAAACCTTTTTTACAAATCCTGGACAATTTTGTCCGGGGGATGGTCCGGATACCATTTTATGTTTAAGTGTTTTTCAACTTCAATCCATGTGGAATAAGAAGAATGATCAAAACGCAGCCTTTTGGGATTTATACCAGGGTTCAGTAGATTTTATCCAAAAATTCAGTTTGAAAGAAGCAGCCTGTCAACTTCAACAACACTGGGAAAATCAGGTGCTTTCAACAGATGTTCAGTCCCCCGGAGAGTTAGCAAAGCACCAAAAAGAGGGAACACAGCAGTTTATTCAAACAGTGGGGCAACCCTTTCTGGAAAAAATTACACCCACACGATATGTTCCCAAACGCTTGGCAGGTCTTGTTATACCTTTTAAAGAATCCTTTTTTCAATATGTTGCCTATCATCCAGGTGCCACCCAAAAGTTGAAAGACCAGTACCCGGTCATTATCAAAGCCACACCCTCCCGCACCAATGCGAATGCTGAATTTCAACCGCAATTGACCATGATTAAAATGCGATGTGAAACCAACCAGCAGATTATCGTGATCGGGCATCAACCGGCTCAGGAAACATTTTTCTGGTCTGAATCCTGTGGGCCAGTTCATATCATATTTCATTTAAAAGATATGAAACTTACACGAACATATCCCAATCCAAGGGCTTTTCCAAAATTCATTGGTGATGTCCGATATGGGAGCAAACGTTTTCAACGGTCTGATTTTGTCCTTCAAAATGCACGCCTGGAATCTATGGGCATTCAATACATTGAGCTGCGCCTTCAGCTTTTTGGTCATGAACCCCTATTATCCGCTCAAAAAACAGGCTTTATGGCTGCACCTGAACAAATTACCGCTTGCTGGGAACGCCTAAAAAATGTTTCGGAAAAATCTGATAAACACGATCAGTCAGTACCCAAAAATGTACCTGAAACAACGGATGAGCAAAAAGCGGTTGTTTACAACCAACCAAAAACAAATGATCAACCTCTATCGCAACCTGTAAAACAACCGGTAACGCAACCAGAAAAACTGCATAACTCTGAACAGTCAGCAATACCCCCAGATCAAGATGCTTATATTTTGATTATTGCATCGTTTCGAAAAGAAACCAATGCTGTAAGAAAAATGCATCGTTTGAAGCAAGAGGGCTTGAATAGTTCGGTATATTGGCTAAAAGACAATAATGAAAAGCCCTGGTATATTGTCGTATCAGGTATATTTACAGATCAGAATCAAGCCACTGAGCAGATTCACCAGATTAAAGAGAAATATAACATCTCACCATTTATGAAAAAAATGAAAAAAAAGATCATTGACGAACGTCAAGTTAAAATCAATTTTTGACTTTTGGGAAATTTCATATTAATATAACAAGTTAATTTGTATTATTTGCGATACCCAACCCAACCCAAGATATCAAAAATTAAATGGAGGTTATTAACATGAGTGAAAAAGACCAAATCACAACAGTTATCGATAATCAAGGAAAGTATCTGACTTTTTCTTTAGAAGAAGAGGAATACGGTATCGCGATTGTGAAGGTAAAAGAAATAACTCAAATGATGAGCATCACACCTGTTCCACATACACCCCATTTTGTCAAAGGTGTCGTTAATCTCAGAGGCAAGGTGATACCGGTGATTGATTTACGTATTCGATTCAATATGAATGAAGCACACTACACGGATCGGACTTGTATTATTGTTGTTGAAATTATTTCTGATGAAGAAGTCATCCAGGTTGGAAATGTTGTGGATTCTGTCACTGAGGTTTTGAATGTTACTGAGGAAAACATTGAAGAAACCCCAACATTTGGAACCAAAGTCGATACAGAATATATTTTGGGGTTGGCCAATATCGATGGAAAGGTCAAAATTTTGCTGGATATTGACCATGTTGCAAATATTAACGCATTACAAGGTCTGATGTAGATTATAATGAATGAATATCGTTTAAAACAAATCATATTTTTTGTATTGCTCAGTGCTGGATTTTTGTTGACCGGTGGTGATACATTTGCAAGTCACTACTTTCCAGAACCGGCATCACTGAAAGATAATATCGCATTCTGGAAAAAGATATACACAGAGGTTTCTTTAAAAGAAGGCCTGATTCACGACCGAGATTATCCACTGATTGTTTTTAAAAAAGTTCAGGTTGGCAAACGGAATAGTCGATCGTTGTCTCGATTTATCAAAAAAGAAAAAAGACATATTGAGCAGATCCTAAAGCATGTCAGAACCGGATCACCCCAAAAATGGTCATATGAAGAGCGACGTATTGCAGATCTGTATCAACAGTATGCGCCTAAACACGCACTCCAGCGCGCACATAAGCGGATTCGCTTTCAACGCGGTCAACGGGAGCGTTTTCTCAAAGGACTTGAGCGATCCGGTCGTTACATTGATGAAATCCGGCAAATTCTCAAAGAGTATCAGGTGCCACTGGAGTTAGCCTATCTCCCTCATGTTGAATCTTCTTTTAATCCAAAAGCTCGGTCAAAAGCGGGTGCTGCCGGATTATGGCAGTTCATTCGATCAACCGGGCGCTTTTATATGAATATCAATTCCGCTGTTGATGACCGTCGTGATCCTATCTTATCAACCATTGCCGCTGCAAAATTACTTCGCCACAACTATGAAAAACTCAACTCCTGGCCTCTGGCCATCACTGCCTATAATCATGGATTACTGGGTATACAACGTGCTGTAAATAAAACAGGTTATAGCGATATTTCGATGATCATCAAGCATCATAAAAGTCGATCCTTCCGATTTGCATCGAAAAATTTTTACAGTTGTTTCATTGCTGCCTCAGATATTGATGAAAATTATAAAAAATATTTTAAGGACGTTCGTTTTGAACCTGCTCAACGACGAAAACCAGCGGAACTCTCCCATTATATCCGCCCAAGTGTTTTATGTGATGCAATGAATATTTCCCAAAAAACGTTCAAAGCATTGAACCCTGCTATTAAATCAAGTGTATTTAAATATAATCATGCAATACCCAAAGGAACGACAGTTTTTTTTCCCAATCGCCTTTCAATAGTGTCTATCCAACGAGCTCTGGCAAAAATACCCAACCACTTAAAAAGTAAAAAACCCATGATGCTGACGTATACCGTTCGTCGGGGTGATTTTTTAGGAAAAATTGCAAAAAAAACAGGCGTATCTGCAAAAACCATTGCACGCGCCAATCATATGAAACTAACCACTCAAATTTATCCGGGCCAGCGACTGTACATTCCATCGAATTATAGCAAACGGTCCACCCGCCGCTCATCATCGTATTCTTCAAAAACCTATCGTGTGCGGAAAGGTGATTTTTTAGGAAAAATTGCAAAAAAAACAGGCGTATCTGAAAGAGCCATTGCAAAATCAAATGGCATGAGTCTCCGAAGTAAAATTTTTCCAGGTCAGATATTATCCATTCCTGAAAAAAGACATCATCGTAAAGCCACCTCATCCAATCGAACATATCGCGTTAAAGATGGCGATTTTCTGGGAAGAATATCTCGAAAAACAGGGGTTTCAGTGAATCGCATTGTTCAGGAAAATAATATTTCGAAAAAATCTACGCTTTATCCTGGACAGGTTTTGATTATCCCTGATAATGGCTAACCCATTGGTATGATAATTATTTTGAAAAAGAGGAAATCATGCCAGAAATTTTTCTACTGTTTCGTTTATTGAGTATCTCATTTTTTCTGTTTATCAGCCTGCTTATCCCCGCATGGTCAGAGACCTCTAAACCTCACAGTATTATTGTGGATGGCAGCATCGGTTCATCTCAAATGAAAGTGATTGAAGGTCCGGATTATCATATTCCCGCAGAATTAGGAAAAGCTATCGGTGATAACCTGTTTCACAGTTTTCAAACCTTCAATGTCCATCATCAGGAGCGCGCTATTTTTTACGCTCCAGATACAATCAGCGCGATTATTTCTCGCGTGACTGGCAGTGAAAGCTCATGGATTGATGGCGGTATTGTATCGATGGCACCCAATGCGGATATGTATCTGATCAATCCCAATGGCGTTATTTTTGGTCCAAACGTTTGGCTGGATGTCAAACGATCCTTTCATGTGAGTACTTGCGATTATATTGGTTTTTCCGATCAAACCCAATTTCATGTAACTGATCCCCATCCTTTGTTATTTTCAACCGCCCCTTCATCCTTTGGTTTTATCGACAACGACTGTGCGCCAATTCATATTTATGGAAAAGGCCCCATTGTGCCATCTCCTGAAAGCGAGTCAAGGCCACCGCTCTATGTTCCTGAAGGTAATACATTATCTCTCATTGCTGGAAATATGATCTTTGAAAAAGGAACAATGGACACAGTTAAAAATTTTCCAGTAGGTACACTGGTTTCAGAAAAAGGACGAATCAATATTGCCAGTGTTGCATCAGCCGGTGAGGTGATTTTTCTGGAACATGGTCTGGATATTTCCTCCTTTGATCGCCTGGGAAATGTGGATATCCATGAACAATCGGCCATTAGCTCAGGAAGTGGTCAAATATATGTTCGTGCCAATGAACTGACTATCGATCAAAGCTATATTAATGCTGGACAATATACAAAAGATGGTACGACCCCCGACAGCTTTGCCGGCGGTACAATTGATATTCAGGTTAATAAATTCAGCCTGTTGAATGGTAGTGGTCTGTTTATTGAAACCTTTGGGATGGATACCAGTGGGGACATCACGATTATTGCTGAAGATGTTATTATTGACGGCATGGATCAACAAGAGACCCCCAGTACCATCTCGACCAGTTCATTTTTCCTGGATACCATGGAAATGGAACAGGAAAAAAATACTGAAATGTCAGATCAGATCTGCTCTATTGCACCTGTCTGCTCACTTTCTGAATATGATCAACGTATTTATGGGAATGCCGGAAATATATACATTGATGCCACGAATATCTATATTTCCAATGGAGGTACAATTGAAGCCAACGCTTTTTCTCTGGGAAATGGAGGCAATATTGTTTTAAAAGCTACGCAAACCATCGATATATCTTCTATACCCAACACCTTTGAGATATGCGGTATCATGGCTGTCTCCAAGTCTGATCAGGAAAATACAGGGAATGCCGGTAATATTTCCATTCAATCCAAATTTTTAACGATTCACAATGGTGAAAAAATCATAAACAGCACAGGTGGCACAGGAAATGGCGGATGGATCGATATTCAAGTGGATGAGACCCTTTCTATCAATGGGTCTGGGCAATGGATTGAAGACAATCAAAATCCGACATTTCCTTTTATTTCCGGTATTTTTTCAACAACAGTCGCATCAGATGAAAAGGCCGGAAACGCCGGTAATATTTCCATTTCTGGAAAAACATTTCGTATGAATCATTATGCAACTGTCAATGCATCCAGCGAAAGCAAAGGACATGCAGGGAAAATAGTGTTAGATTTTACAAAACTGGATATGAGCGATCATGCGGGTATTTTTTCCCAGAGCATGTCTGACGGCGATTCAGGATTAATTTTTATCAAAGGAGAACAATTCGTTTCATTGAAAAATTATTCAGGGGTCAGTGTACAAAGCATGGAAAAGGGAAAGCCTGGCGGCGTTGCCATTGATACTTCACAGCTCATCATGGAGGATCATAGCATTATTACATCCGCCTCCTTATCCTCAGACAATGAAACCAATGGGGGAGGTGTGATTATCGGTCGACAAATTCAATTGAATGAATCCGATTTTAAGATTCTTCAATCGTGTGAAAATCTGATTATCAAAAATCAGTCTAAAATAACCACTGAAAGTCATGGTAAAGGAGAGGCAGGGCTCCTTTTTATCAATAGCCAGAATATCCAAATGGATGATCATGCTCAAATATCTTCATCGTCACTGCTCGATGGCAACAGCGGAGAATCTGGACAGATTATTCTTAACAGTGAAACCCTTTTTTTAAACAATGCAAGCAGCATCACAACAGAAAATGCAGGTGAGGGCGATGCTGGCCTTATAAATATCGAAACGCATCAACTGAATCTGGATCAACATTCCGGAATTTATTCTGTCAATACACATGGTAACAAGGGGGGACGTTCCGGTTTAATTATGATTTGCAAGAAAATTGAAAGCATATTGCCCAATGATCAAAGTGTTGTTCATCCATGTGAAACCATCAGTATTAAAAATCATTCGGGTATCACAACATCGAGCTTGAGTGAAAGCGGTGCCGGCGGAATTGTGGTTCGCACAAAGACGTTAAACATGTCAACTTTCGGGTATATTTCTGCTGAAAACAAATTTCCCGGCTTAAGTGAGACCATTGGTCTTGTTTCCATTCGGGCGGACACAATTCATCTGGCATCACACAGCAAAATTTCAACCCTAAGCGAGGGGGATGGCGACGCTGGAGGTATTTCCCTGGAAGCAGGCATGATTTCACTGATTGATGATGCTTTTATTTCCAGCGCTGGAATTAAAGCCGATAAAGAGGGTGCAGGGGGGCATATCATGATTGCCCGCAAAATTTCTAATATCGATAACGTTCTGTTTGGATTTATTGAAATTGAAGACGAAGCATCGCTGAAAGATATTTTTAACTTTTTGGAACCGGCGGATACTGTCTTTTTGGGAAATGGCGCATACATTAGCACAGCCACTTCCGGATCGGGCAATGCTGGTGGTATGCGAATAGATGCAAAAAATATTGTTTTATCAAACAACGGCTGGATTTCATCGGAAAGCACGGCACTTTCAAATGGCGGAACAGCAGGGTTCATTCAAATTGAAAAAATTGTCCAACTCACTTTGAGTCAAAACAGTTCAATTTCTACACAAGCAGTGAATACTTCTATGGCAGACATCATCTCTCCGGAAATCCTTGATATAGATCGTCTCAATGGCATGATTTCCATTGCTGGAGCGAGCGATATTCATTTGTCAGACAGCGCCATTACCAGTTCGGTTCTGGGTGGATTGGGCAATGGTGGAAATATTTCTATTGCATCCCATATAATGACCATGAATCGCAGTCAGATCATTGCAAATGCTTATGATGGAAATGGCGGTAATATTCACATGGTATCTGATTTTATGATTCAGTCTTCAGACAGTATTATCTCCGCATCATCTGAACGTGGTATTGATGGTGAAATTGTTATTGATGCATCCATCAGTATTCCTGACAAAGCATTGATCAAACTAGCAGATAATTTTTTGGATGTCAGCAAGTGGGTTCAAACCCCTTGTAACGATCGTAAGGAAAAAAATGTCAGCAGATTGATCATTCGTGGAAGGGATGCTCAACCAACACCCTTTGATGACTGGTTGGCCCATTGAACAATCATTCAGGCTTTTAAAACTGGATAAGTATGTGTACCACCAATAACAATTTTGTGATGATTGACCGCATTACTGATATTCACCCTTTCAGCATTGCAGGCAGTAAAAAATTTAATGGCGAATTCGTTGATCTCGCTGTTGAATCCTGTGCACAGTTGGGTGCGTTTCATGTTCGTTATTCAATTGATTGCCGTCGGCACGTCTTTTTAATAAAACTAAACAGTTGCAAGGTATTGTCTGACAAATACTTTTCAGGGGAATACTCAATCATTGGTAACTTGCTTGCTAAAAGTACTGACGCCTATTCGTATTCAATCATATTGAAAAAAAATAATTTACCCTGTATGGAAGGCCAGTTTATATTTGCTTTGGCAGACTATGATGAACAGTTTAAAGCTGATTTTTTAAAGGGGTATTATCAAAAAATATTATCAGAATTGTTGACACATCAAACAGGCCATCAACCATACATCACGAACGTCATCCATTGATGACGCTTAAACGTTGTTCCGGTTGACACAATGTTAGCAAGGTGATAAGCCATATTCATGTTTGATTGATGGCTTTTTTGACGATCAAACAAAAAAAAGGATTTATGGCAGTAAGTCATAAACCCTTAATTATTCAATACGCCTGGCAGGATTCGAACCTGCGACCTACGGATTAGAAGTCCGTTGCTCTATCCATCTGAGCTACAGGCGCTTAATCGAAAATTGACTATCATATAATTATTTAAATGTCTATTGATTTTAAGATAAAATTTTGCCTGTCTTAAAATCTATGGTATCAATAGTATCGAAAGTTTTCTAAACGTTGGTATCGTTTTTTTCAACGATCTGAAAGTGTCTGTGCCAAAATTTAGAAAATGATTATTAAGAATGAATCATAAAAATTGTAAGTGATATAAAAAAATGAACGATAATGACACATCGAAGACACCCCAAACAAAAGATTTGGTGGTCAAAAAGGCGAGGGATACAGCTCTTGTCAAATATGATCCTTTACAGCGGTATTTACTTGAAATTTCCAGATACGAGCTTCTCACTCGCGACGAAGAAATTGAGCTGGGCATTCGTGTTCAAGAAACCGGTGATCCGGAAGCAGCCTACCGCCTGACAACTTCAAATTTGCGGTTAGTGGTAAAAATTGCAATGGAATTTCAGCGGATTTGGATGCAAAATTTACTGGACTTAATTCAAGAAGGCAATATTGGCTTGATGCAGGCGGTAAAAAAATTTGATCCCTTTAAGAATGTCAAATTTTCTTATTATGCCTCGTTTTGGATCAAAGCCTATATTTTAAAATTTATCATGGATAATTGGCGCCTGGTTAAAATTGGGACCACACAGGCCCAACGAAAACTCTTTTTTAAGTTGAAAAAAGAAAAACAACAGTTGATCGATCAAGGCTTTGATCCCAAGCCTCAATTATTATCTGAACGATTAGGGGTTACAGAACGCGAAATTATTGATATGGATCAACGACTCAATAGTAACGATCTATCTTTGGATGCTCCCTTGAAAGAAGACTCCGATACAGAACGAATGAACTTTTTAACCTCATCAGAACAGTCTGCTGAAAACAAGGTTGCGAAAAAAGAGATGGAAACACTGTTGCGCGGAAAAGTCACAGAGTTTTGCATGAAATTAAACGAGCGGGAAAAACTTATTTTTGATAATCGAATTTTTTCAGACTCCCCCATAACCCTTCAAGAAATTGGGGATAAATATGGTATTTCCCGTGAACGTGTCCGACAGGTTGAAAAAAATGTCATAAAAAAAATGAAAGATTTTTTTATCAAAGAAATCAAAGATTTTAATTCTTTTAACGATAACTATGAATCTGATTATTAAAGGAGTTTTATTGTGATCCAACGACACGACTTGATGAGGATCTATTGGATTGGAATAATTTTGCTGGTATTCTCATCATGTTCCCATCAGCCAAAACTTGAATCCAGGGATAACGCTGTCTCAAAACTTGCTTTTGATGAGCAAACATTTATTCGTCCAGGAAACGCTTATTATTATTACATGGAAGCCCAGTTGATGAAACAACAGAAGAAAATGGACAGTTATATCGCGTATTTGGAAAAAGCGATTCAAATAGATAAATCCATTTTTTTGCAAAAAGAGCTGGCCAATGCCTATATTAAAGTCAAAGATTATAGAAAATCATTGCAAATACTTGAAATCGTAACGCTCAACGAGCCCAAGAACTTCGATACCTGGTTGCTTATGGGCGGTATTCATCAAGCCTTGAACCAGATGGATCAGGCCATTGCCTCTTATGAAACAGCACTGACGTTAGAACCTGACAAAGAGAATATTTATCTTTTGATTGCTGAGCTTTATTTAAAAGAGGATCAACTCGAACAGGCCAAAGGGATTTATCATCGACTCATTCAATTGAACCCTAAATCCCATATTGCATATTATTATCTTGGACGCATCGACAAAAAACACGAAAACTTTGATGAAGCGATCAAAAACTACAAGCGTGTGATTGAACTTGCCCCCGCAACATTTCAAGCCCAGTTCGAACTGGCTGAAATATACCAGAAGAAAAACATGCATGCCAAAGTGGTTGAAATCTACAAAAAGATTTTAAAAAATGATCCCGATAATATCCAGGCGATTGTTGAATTAGGTTCCTGGTATTATCTTAAGAAACATCCCAAGCAAGCTCGAAAAACATTTCTTATGCTTGTTGATAAACTGGACCAGTTTCCTTTGATTATCAAAAAAATAGCCTCACATTTTTATGAAAAAAAACAAAATGATATCGCTATTTTTGTTTTTGAAATTCTTCAAAATAAATTGGCAAAAGCCAGTGGTATCAATTATTATCTGGGCATTCATTATGAAGAAAACAAACAAGATGCGAAAGCTCTCGATTCATATAAACGTGTTGAAGAACACTCTGAATTTTATGAAAATGCTATTCTTCGTATCGCCTATTTATATCAAAAAAATGGTCAATTTCAGGAAGCAGCGGCCCTGATTGAAGACTTACTCCTTGTGTCTCCAGAAGATGCGGAACTGTATTTGTTTTTAGGATCGATCTATGAAGAAGCAAAAGCCTATGATAAAGCAGAAAAAACCTTTCAGGATGGATTGCTGGTTGATACAACCAATTACAGAATTCTTTTTCGTTTAGGTGTTGTGTATGATAAATGGGGCAAAAAAGAAGCTTCCATAGAACAGATGAAACGTGTCATTGAATTGCATCCAGAAAACGCCAATGCGCTCAACTATTTGGGATACACATATGCCGATACAGGGGTTCGTCTGGATGAAGCCGAAGAACTTATCCGTAAAGCCTTGAAGCAAAAACCCAATGATGGTTATATTATGGATAGTTTGGGGTGGGTCTATTATAAACGCGGTCTTTACGATGAAGCTGCCAACTTTTTGAAAAAAGCCATCAGCATGGTCCCAGATGATCCCATTATTCTTGAACATGTGGGTGATGTTCATGTCAAACTCAACCAACTGCAACTTGCCATGACCTATTACCAAAAAGCACTTGAACATCAAAAAGAAACAAAAAGCCGTCAGGTCATTGAAAAAAAGATTCAAGAAATTATTTCAGGTAAACCATCCACCAATGAACAAGATATTCAAATCAATGGTATCAACGCACATTCGAATTAGTTTCGTTTTATTCGTTACCCTCTCCATCATACAAGGTTGTGCATTTTTACACACTTCGCACCAACAAACAGATGCGTCAGCCTGTCTGGCAAATCTTCTTGAAAGAAACAAGGCGCTGAAGACGTGTAAAGGTATCGCAAAAACAAACAGCTATGGATTTGACATCCAACTCAACGAACGTATTGCATTTATTAGCGAGGGGCCGGATCGATTGAGAGTTGAAATGTTGACCCCTTTGGGTAGCATTGGGTCACCCTTTATTTTGATATGCAATGAAACACAGGTGTTTATATCCGGACGTTTTTTTTCTGAACCTTTTTATTTCAAACCAAAGGGTTTTTTACTTAAACAATTGCTTCCCATAAAACTGTTGCCCCATGAAATGATCTCATGCCTTCATGGACAATTACCTGTTGAACAGGGGATGCATGCAACCTTTGATAGGGAATCATCTCAAAAAATACTTGTTTTAACCAACGGATTTTTTTGGAAAAAAAAGCAAAAGATCGCTTTTTATCCTGAGTCTGATCGCGTAAAATCTATTGAAGCCTACGATGGTTTCCAATCGTTGATGTATCGAATTACCTTTGATGATTATCAATTCTTTGACCAATTTTCCATTCCCTGCACCATGACGTTTTCCAACGCTGACCATCAATCCATCCGTCTGTCGATCCAATCATACTGGACCAATCGTACCATTAACAACAATCCTTTTCAAACCGACACATTTGAAAAACAATCTGAAAAAGGAGTTTTCTCATGTTTCACTTCCTGGATAAAATTACCATTTCGCCAGTGAAATATTGCTTATTGTCTCAACTCATGCTGGTCTTTCTTTTATTCTTGCCTGGCTGCAAGGATCAGCAGGAGTATCTGCTAACCGGAAAAACAATGGGAACCATTTATCATATCAAATATCATGCAGGCGTATTGTTTGACCATCAGGCATTAAGGACAGCCATTGAAGAAAAACTGAAAATGATCAACCAAAGCATGTCTACCTTTGATCCCACCAGTGAGATCTCTGTTTTTAATAAAACAAGCCAGACCCAGAAAGCCATGTCAATATCGGATGAATTCTATCAGGTATTGATGCAAGCCAATGCTTTGTATCAGATGACCGAAGGTTCCTGGGATGGGACTGTCAAGCCTTTGGTGAATTTATGGGGATTTGGTCATACCAGCCATCCAAAAGAAAAACCCACCCGTCAGGACATTCAAAAATGTCTTGAATCTGTGGGGTTTCATCATATATCCATTACCGATCATGTCATTGAGAAAAAACATCCTGACGTTCAATTAAATTTGGCTTCCATTGCCAAGGGATTTGGTGTGGATATAGTGGCAACGGTTCTGGATCATTTTGCTGTCAGGCAGTATCTGGTTGAAATTGGTGGTGAAGTCTTTGCCAGAGGAAATAAAATCAATGGTGATCCCTGGCGTGTTGGAATCAATCGTCCAAAACTTCAGTCTGCACTGGATGATGTCTATTATGCGCTTCCCCTTAAAGACAAAGCAATTGCCACCAGTGGTGATTATCGAAATTATTTTTTAGAAGGCAACACACGATATTCACATGTGATTGATCCCAAAACAGGGTACCCTGTCAATAATGGTGTTGTCAGCGTCTCTGTGATTGCCAACAATTGTACCTTTGCTGATGGTCTGGCAACGGCATTGATGGTTATGGATGTTAAAAAGGCACTGATACTGGTCAATCAGCTTCCTGACACGGAATGCTTTTTGATCAAAGAAAATCAATCCAAAGATGGTTTTGATCATTATTATTCAGAGGGGTTTCCTCGGGAATAGGACAACCTGTCATTACATTCGGGGCTTAAGAGAATATTTTTTCAACCTTCCTGGGGCTGAAAGTTTCTTCCTTGACAATCCCTACACAGTTTCATACGTTAATAATTCATGTACAAAAACGTTTAAACGGCTATACGATAAGAATCATATTGAGGTAGAAATGAAAATTACTCAGAGCCTTGGAAATCGTGGGACAGACACAGCTTTTTTTAATTTGATGACGATTAGTGGAGAAGCGATCCTTAAATTAATCGGTGTCAAAAATCCTAAAAAATATCAAGCAAAATCAGTTGTATTAAAAGATAAGCAGCTTTTTCCAGACATACAGGCTTGGCCAATCATGAAAGGCGATCAAGGTCTTATTTTCATTGAATTTCAGGGATACAAAGATTCAATGATTTATTTTCGTCTTGCCTCAAAAATTACAACAGCTTGCACTCATGAATCATACTCCGGTCCTGTTTATATGGGGGTTATATTTACTGAACAAAAATTCCAACAAGCTGCGATTGCTTTGAACCTGTCCAGTCCAAATAAAAAGGACAAGATTACTGGAACGTTCACTCAAATTGTACTGGAAAATTACACAGAACAAGAACTGCTGAAAATTGATCCACGATTGATCATTCTGGCACCGTTTACAGTCTCAAAACGAATTAAAAAGTCAAAAAAGATATCTCTGGGGCAAGCATGGGGGAAAAAGCTGAGAAAAGTTTTTCCTGCATCAGAACATCATGATGCACTGGATGTCATCGCTCTTTTTATTTTGAACCGCTTTAGAACTTTAACAATAGAGGAGGTCAATGTTATGCTAAATTTTGATATTACACAAACCGTTGTTGGTAAACAGCTCAAACAAAAATATTTGGAAGAAGGAATTAAACAAGGCGTTAAACAAGGCGTTAAACAAGGTGTTAAGCAGGGCGTTAAGCAAGGTGTTAAGCAGGGCGTTAAGCAAGGTGTTAAGCAAGGTGTTAAGCAAGGTGTTAAGCAAGGTGTTAAGCAAGGTGTTAAGCAAGGTAAAAAAGATGGCCAATTCTTAATTGCAATAAATTTATTGAACAAAGGGTTTGATCTTAACATGATTAAAGAAATAACAGAATTGGATGATAAAGATCTTAGTAAATTAGTTTCATTTATGGCTTAATGAAAAAATATTTTTTCAACCTTCCTTGACAATCCCTACACAGTTTCATACGTTAATAATTCATGTACAAAAACGTTTAAACGGCTATACGATAAGAATCATATTGAGGTAGAAATGAAAATTACTCAGAGCCTTGGAAAT
>PEAL01000567.1 GCA_002753725.1 Deltaproteobacteria bacterium | reverse complement strand
TTCCAGTGCTTGAAAAAAATAAACAAAAGGTTTTTATTGAATTTCAAGCGTATGACTATCCATTTATCAAGTATAATCTTGTCTCAAAGGTTTTGATGGCTTGTGCTCAAGATAATGATAAAGGCAAGGTACAGGCGGTTATCATTTATACTGAGCAAAAATATAAGGATGTTGCATTATCAATTCATGCATTTGACAAACCTACTGAAGAAATGTTTGATCATCAAATCAAGGAACTTGTGTTGACAGATTATACACTTGAAAACTTATTGGCAATTGATCCAAAATTGATTATATTGGCTCCATTTACAGTGCCGACCGATATTTCTACGAGTACGCTCACTGGATATGGTCGTGAATGGAAAAAGACAATTACCACAGTCTATGACATGACAACATTGAGTGATGCCATTAATGTGATGTCACTGTTTATATTAAACAGGTTTAGAGCCATAACAAGGGAAGGAATAAAGGCTATGTTAGATTTTGATATTTTAGATACTGTTGCAGGCAAACAAGTTTATGATGAGGGGCTTGAAAAAGGGCGCGAAGAAGGGCTTGAAAAAGGGCGCGAAGAAGGGCTTGAAAAAGGGCTTGAAAAAGGGCTTGAAAAGGGGCTTGAAAAAGGGCTTGAAAAAGGGCTTGAAAAAGGGCGCGAAGAAGGGCGGCTTAATAATATGCGAGAAATGCTTGCATTAAATTTAAAAAATCGCTTTGGTGATATATCTTCTGATTTTATTAATGCTTTAAACGCAATCAAAGATTTTAATTATCTTAAAGCACTTTTTTCACAATCCTTTTCATATGATAATTTTGACCATTTCAAAAAAAATCTGACGGCTGCAACAATTTGAAATGGGACAAAATTCGTTTCAAGACCGTAAATGTTGCCACGAATGCTGCCAATACCCTATTTAAGCAGATGTTTGGAAGCTAAAATAGCTGCGCCATATGCGCCACTGATTTGAGGATCAAAGGGAAAATCAATCAGCGGTGTGCCCAAAGATCGTTCCAGGGATTTGGCAACGCCTGAGTTTTTCGCCACGCCGCCTGTAAAAACAACTTTGGGCTCCACACCAATACTTTTAGCCATGCTGGCCGCGCGGTTGGCCAGCGCGATATGAAGCCCGCAGATGATATCCGGGGTTTCCTTTCCTTCATTGATCAGAGATATCACTTCAGATTCTGCAAAAATGACACATTGATTGGAGATATGAAGGATTTCTTTGGCCTGATCATGATATTTCCCCATTTCATCCAGCGGGACTTCCAAAGCATCGGCCATGATTTCTAAAAATCGCCCAGTACCTGATGCGCATTTATCATTGTATATATATCGGATGACCGCCCCCTGATCATCCATCCTGACTACTTTGGCATCCTGACCACCAATATCGACCAACGTGCGAGCTTCAGGGATCAAAGAAAAAACGCCCTGCGCATGACAGGTAATCTCTGATTCTGTATGATTGGCAAATGAAATTCGATTTTTCCCATATCCTGTACCGACACTGTAATCAATATCTGCAAGTGTAATTCCAGCCTGAGCAATCGCTTGGTTCATGACTGTTTCTGCTGATTTTTCAGGTGTTGTAAGACATCGCATGACAGCTGTTGTCTCAAGAATCTGATCTTTTAAAATAACCACTTTTGCGGTTAATGATCCAATGTCGCATCCTGCTACTCTCATGGTTTAACTCCTTTGACTGTTATTGAATTTTTTCAAATGCAATAAGTGCCGCACCTATCGCACCTGCCAACTGTGGATCAGCTTTTCTAATTTTTTTAATTCGTTGTCCTAATATTTTTTCCATTACCGACAGTACCCCCTGATTTTTAGCAACGCCACCGGTCATGCAAATATCTTTTTCAGGTTTTATGCTACGAGCAAGGATGGATACACGATTGGCCATTGCAGCATTAACGCCTGCACCAATATTTTCAGGTGCAACGTTATCATTGATATGCTTGATAACATCCGCCTGTGCCCAAACTGTACAGGTGGATGCAAACGTGATGGGGGCTCTGGATCTTTGTGTCATTTCACCCAGTTCCGAGATATCGATATTCAGCACTTGTGCCATAACCTCTAAAAAACGACCGGTTCCAGATGCACATTTGTCGTTTGTCAGAAAATTCTGAACATGAGCTGCCTTGTCAATTTTTATAATTTTACAATCCTGACCCCCGATATCAATAATTGTCTTAACAGATGGCATGAGCCAATGCGCCCCTTTTGCATGACAGGCGATTTCTGACATTACATGATCAACAAATGATATTTGATTTCTTCCATAGCCCGTGCCGACACAGAATTGAATATCCTTTTGCTCAAGTGAACAATCAGATAGGGCTTGAAACAATGCTTTTTCTGCTGATTGTTGAGGTCTGGCCTTTGATTTAACAATGGCGCTGGCAATAATTTTCTTATCTTTTAAAATCACTGCTTTTGATGTTAACGACCCTACATCACATCCTGCTACAACTGACATAACTACCTCCTGAACGAAAAAATGATTTATAAATTTTCAAATTTTATATTGAACATTCGTTTTAAATTGATCTTATACTTTATCTGTTGGAATTGTCAAGTATTGAAATGAAATAAAAATGGCTATATATCCGAACATGAGTGTAACCCATGGGGGAATGGGGTCACATCTTGATTATTACACTTAATGATATAAGGCTGTATTTGCTGCAAATCCTTTAAAAGGAAGCTGTTCAAAACCAAAATCTTTAAATCCTCTGTGAGCGAGTTCATCCGCACCATTTTGATGATGCCCTTTGATTATTGTTTCAAGATTAAGCCAATATTCTCGTTGATCTTCTGGGCAATATTCCATTATTTTTTTGTTAATCCCAATATTGGTCAATATTATATTATCAGGCCTTGCAAATTCTAATAATAATTGTCCCCCTTCATTTGTCAGGTGTGTGTATATAGCTCGAAGAAAAAAATCCCAGGATTTACAACTAAAGCCAAACTCTACATAGTTCCATATCTGTTTTCCCTTTTTAATCGCTCCCCAATATTTTTTATCAGTGTTTTTCGCATATTCTTTTATCTCATCGTATTGTTTTCCTGTTGCAATAAAAGCAATATTCATATC
>PEAL01000566.1 GCA_002753725.1 Deltaproteobacteria bacterium | reverse complement strand
TTTAGAATTGTATGATCAATATCACAATCGTCTGATCCTTTCGAGGGACAGAGTCGGTCAAAAACCGATATATTACTCCTATGAAAATGAAATTTTGCGTTGGGGATCAGAATTAAAAACATTTCTCAATGATACCCCTCCAAAGATTAATAAAGAAGCTGTTTCTGAATACTTAAGGTTTGGTTATGTTCCAGCCCCCTTAACCATGTTGGAAGGTATTTATAAATTACCTGCAGCCTCCATGCTGATCACAGAAAAAGGGAAAAAACCATATTTAAAAAATTATTGGAAAGTGCAATATGATCCCCAGAAAGTTCTGGATCACAAGTCTCAAAGCATAGATGAATGGAGTGAACGCCTTTTAAGTAAAATTAAAAGCTCAGTGAGTACGCACCTTGAAAGTGAAGTCCCCCTTGGTTTTTTATTGAGTGGTGGTGTTGATTCTTCCACAATTTTTTCTTTGGGGGCAATGGAAATGGCTCCCAAATCGGTTTCAGCTTTTACAGTTGGTTTTGAAAATTCAAAAGTCGATGAAACTTCAGTTGCCAGCGAAACTGCTAAACGTTTTGGTGCCAGACACCTGGTAAAAAAACTTCCCCAGGAGGAAACAATGAATCTGGCAAAAGTCCTTAAAATAGTTGAAGAACCTATTAGTACAGATGCACTTTTGCCAACAGCAAAAGTTTTTGATTCTGTTTCTAAAGAAGGTATTACCACAATACTGACGGGTGAAGGAGCTGACGAAATATTAGCTGGATATCGAAAGTTTAGTTACGCCTGTGATTGGCTGGAAAACGGCGATGAGCCTTTTTGGAATAAAAAATTACCATTTGAATCCTATCTTGCTCATGAAGAATTTGTGTTCCCCAATCCAAGAGAGAGATCAGAATTAATTGGAGATCATGTCTGTGATGGACGTTTTAGTGATATTGAGCAGGAGGCAAAAGACCTTGATCCGCTTTCTCAAATGCTGTTAATTGAAAATCGGATGAGATTACCTGATCGTATTAACCAAAGACTTGATCGAATTAGTATGGCCTATAGCATTGAGGCCAGGTCACCTTTTATGGATCATAAATTAATAGAGTTTTGTTCTTGTATTCCGCATCAGTTTAAGATTACTTCAAATGAAGATAAGATGATACTTCGTCAAGCAATGAAAGCAATACTTCCGAACTCTGTTTTACATAAACCAAAAGCTCCGTTCCGAGCACCAGATACTTGGTTTGTAAACGCTCCTGATATTGATAGTATTCTTGGTATTGAGTCGGTGGAAGAAGCTGGGATGGTTAAACCGGAGGCTGTTACTAAATTACTAAATAGCAATCAATCTGATCGTGCTATTCGAGAACGTCTTTACTCTTTATACGTTCTTCATAAGTGGTATCATGCATTTTATAAACAATAATTTTCTGTTTCAGAAATTCAGTTATCCGTAAATACATTGAATCCTAACTAATTGTTCTGTTTGATATAAACTATATTTAAATTATGTTTTATCTACAGAACCAATATTTAACATGGTTTAAGCTATGCCTTCATTTTCCCATAATCACTTGAATACCCAAAAAGCTCTGAAAGAATCCGAAGAACTTTATCGTCAAATCCTGACGAGTATATCTGATACTGTATTTATAACAAATGATAACGATGAGTTCACCTATATTTGTCCAAATGTTGATCACAATTTTGGATACAGTGCTGTTGAATTAATGAAGTTTGAAACCAGCCGACGGGTGTTTGGAAAAAAACTGTTTAGCAATGTAGAATTGTTGGAACAGAGAGAACTGAATAATATCGAGTGTGAAATTATAGATAAATATGGAAACCGAAAGATTATGTTAGTTTCTGTAAAAAAAGTATCAATAAACAAAGGTACGAACCTGTTCACTTGTCGCAATATCACTTCTCTAAAAAAAACAGAAAAAGGTTTAAAAGAGAAAAAGGCTAACCTTTTTTCTTTGATTGAAAATATTGATGAATGTGTTTGGTCAATCAATTCTAAAGGTAAATTAATGCAAGCCAACTCCGTATTTACGAAAATATTAACTAAACGTTTAAATTATTTATATAAAGTAGGTGATGATTTATTTAATGATGCAGTCTTTACAAAAGCTGAAATAAAGCGATGGAAAATGTTATATAAAAGAGTCTTGAACGGTGAAAAATTTATAGTAGAAGAGTCATCATCACTTTTTTCTAAAAATAAAATTTATGAATTTCGTTTTAATCCTATTAAAGCAGATGATGATGCAATTTTGGGCGCAACAATATATGGAATGGATATCACATCCAAAAAAAAAGATGAGGCAAAACTGAAAAAGCAACAAATGGAATTATCAGAAGCCAATACAGCTCTAAAAGTTTTGTTAAAAAATAGTTACGAATCAAAAAATGAAATTGAAGAAAATATTAAGTTGAAAATTTCATCATCAATCTTGCCTTATATAAAAAAATTGAATGGATTAAATATAAATAAACAAGCGAAAGTTGCTGTTGATGCCATTAAAAAGAATTTGAATAGCTTAGCTGTTCCTTATTCTCAAAATCTTAAATTACTTCAGCTTCAATTAACTCCCAGCGAAATACAAATTTCAAATTTAATAAGAAGTGGAAACTCCAGTAAGGAAATAGCCCATTTGCTTCATCTTTCAGTGCAAACGATTGAATTCCACAGAAAAAATATTAGACAAAAACTGGGAATCAGAAAACAAAAAATTAACCTTCAGAATTATTTAGTATCATTTCATTAATGGGGGAAAATGGTGGGAAAATGGGGTGGGAAAATGGAGTCACATCTTGAGGGAAAATGTGAGGGAAAATGGGGTGGGAAGGGAAATGGGGTCACATCTTGATTATTACACTTAATTTATTCGTTATAAGGGGAAATGGAAGGGGAAATGGGGTCACATCTTGATTATTACACTTAATTTATTCGTTAAATCAAAATCTAAAACAACTCTCATTAAGTGTAATAATCAAGATGTGACCCCATTTCATTACCATTTCCATTATAAAATCTTGCGCCATATTCAGATGCATCGCTGGCATATATATTCGATTTTTTAGTGCCAATCGTCCAATTTGAATGGTTTCAAATAAAGGATCAGTCATGAGATCTCCTTGATGATGA
>PEAL01000565.1 GCA_002753725.1 Deltaproteobacteria bacterium | reverse complement strand
CATAGTCTACGTTGTCAAGCTTTGTGACAAGTTCATGCAGACCATTTGTAATCAATAGTTCCGCCAAACCTGAAGTTGGTGGAACTATTGTCACACATCCAGCAGAAAGTGCTTCTGCAGTTACATTTGAAAAAAACTCAAAATGAGACGTCGAAATTAAACAAGACACGCTTTTGTAAAAACGTCCCATTTGTGATGGATGCAAAGGATTAATTACTGTAATTCCTATAGTCTGTAATCTTTTTTTTAGCTTTGAATCTGCTTCCAGATCACAAATACAGCGAATAGCTAATTCATCTGGTAATTTTTTTTTCAACTTGAACAAATATTCGATATTTTTCACTTCTGCGTTTCTTCCAATCCAACCAAGTACAACCTTTTCTAATACTTGTTTTTGATGATGTTCGAACTCGTTTGAAAAGCCATTATAAATAACAGTGGAACTGGAAAAATTCAGTCCGAGTTTTCTCTGAAGGGTTTCACGCGCAAGAAAAGAATTGAATATAGTTTTATGCGGAAGCGCGGTGTATTTTTTTTCAAGGTTTAGACATTGCAGACGTAGTTTTGGATCAAACACCTCAGTTTGAGATGATCCCGAAAATAAATGGACAATAGGAATATCTGATTGCTTTGCTGATATTATCAAGCACCAAGCGAAATGAAATGATGCTTGTACAAAAAAAACGTCTGGTTTCTCTACTGCGATGATATCCTGAATGGCTTTACAATTTCTACTTACAAACTGCTCAAAGATTAAACTATTGCTCAATAAATAATAGGCGTTTTGTGTGGCAACCCATGGAGCAATACGTTGCCAATCCACAATTGGAATCCAATAATGCTTCACTTTTCCGCTTGTTGTACATTCAATTGTGTTAACATCATCAAGACCGACGATAATAAGCTCATGACGATTCTTTGAATTCACGTAATTGCTCATTTCGTAAACACGCCGGTTGATACCGCCCCGCTGTTTTTTTCCAATGCAATTCATCAGGATTTTCATTGAGTACTCCATAGAGTTAAAATATTAAAACTGTTCCCCTCTAAGTATGTAACTAAAAAATCGAATCTAATAAAATCAGAACCTTGTGAAATTTATTTTTTTAGTCCCTGTTAGGATTGGTCATTGTAAAAAAAAAGGGGGAACGCTTATAAATCTGCTTGTTCAGATACATGTGTCTTGATCCAACTCAAATCGACACATACGAAATTTATCTGTTTCAATCGTATTAACTCCGGAAATTGTAGTTACCGCACAATCATACCCAGATGAGGAAACAATACGGTGTATTTCAGGAGAAAAATGCTCTTCCTTACCATATGGATATGCAAAAGGAAGCCAATCTCCCCCCAGTTGATTGATAATAGACAATCGAGATTGTACTATTTCAGCATAAGCTTCATTAATTGGTAGTTGTGTCAATGTTGAGTGCGTTATTGTATGAGAGCCGATCAAGTGCCCTTTGTCTTTTGCTTCACAAAGATCATTCCAATTCATGGATCGGTATTTTGAATGTTTTGATGCATAATCAATAATCATATCTTCACTCACCTTTAGACGTTCCAAAATCGTATAAAAGATATCATCAGAGATATTTTTAGGCAAAATTTTTAAATAATTCTTCAAGTTCCAAAGGCAGTTGAGTTTGTCAGAGACTGAATTAATGTTAACATATTGAAAATTTGGTAATATGTCAGTACAATCTATGGATGCCCTTTTACTGAGTCTAAAAGCTATTTCAAGTTGATCAAACTTAAAGCAGGTGATTGAATGACTGTCCAAATATGATGTGATCGCAAAGAGTGTGGCCAAAATTTCAAATGATTCCAGCACAGGAAAAGCTGATTGGATCACACTATGATAGCAGTCATCAAAGGTTATTGCGGCTGCATTCGGGATCAAGTATCCTTCATTTAATGCTGCTACCATTTTGGAAAGACTGATAAAATTGTATTTTGATTGAAGATATTTTATTGCTTTTCGGAATTCAGTTGCCGATAACCTGGTAAAAAGGCCAGCATCAAATGAATCATAGTTTTGGTCTTCTATCACATTATGAAAAGTAAATATTTTCATTTTAACCTTATTGGATTTCTGTTAATGACATCAAACGTTCAATATTTGCATCTTCAAACCATAAGGCGTTATAAATAACCTAAGTTTTCTACTCCTGAGACTGCATCTTCTGGCAATATTCTTGTTCCTGGCAAACAGCAACATGCAGCTATGAGTTCTTCCTCTGTATAACTAAATCCCCAGTATTCAAAAACAATGCGGATACACGCGGGTATGCATGAATGAGAATGTTTCTGTTGAAATGCTTTCAATTTCATTATTGATTAATAAAGTTCCTGAAGAAGAATAATATAAAACACCTTATGCATCATTCATTTCTGACCCAAATACTTTGACACACCAGCTGGCATCTTCAGAATCAAATGAAACATTTACAGAGACTGCTGCATCACCAACATTTGAAAATAAATATTTTAAGGCTTTTTTTCAATAGACAGTTTATCTACCATTGCAGGACGTATTCTAATTGATTCTATGCCAAATTCCAACTGTACGCTCGCTCCTACTTGAAGTCCATACTGCTGAATCAATGGAAATGGTATTTGGAGACCAGATTTTCCAATTTTTTGCTATATTTTTTCCATATTATGTCCTTACCTTAACTAAACTATAGTGAAACTGGATAATGAAATCATATTTCGAGATTTATTAATTACTTTGGTTGATGTTATTAGAGTTTTAAACTGTCTCGTGACTGCTCAGCTGTCATCTTCACGCACTTTGTTTGATGACTGTGATATTAAAGAGTTTCGTGATTGCTCAGCTGAGTAATCCATGAACGATGGTTGACATCAGAGCTTTAAACTGTCGCGTAGCTGCTCAGTTGTCGACTTCACGCACTTTGTTTGATGTCTGTAATATTAAAGAATTGCAAGATTGCTGAGTACTCCACGAACTATGGTTTCTGACAGAGGTTTAAAGTTGATTTCAGAGGTTTAAACTGTCGCGTGTCTGCTTAGCTGTCGTCCCCATGTATTATCGTTCAACTTTGGTTTGTCCTGGCATAAATTTTGCCCTTTATACTTTTTATATTTTCGACAAGTTATATTATGCA
>PEAL01000564.1 GCA_002753725.1 Deltaproteobacteria bacterium | reverse complement strand
TTTAATTTCGTTCTTTCAATCTTATGTTGTATTCGTCCTTGATCAAACACGAAATATGTATTTTGATGTAACAATTTAATAGATTTGATGTTTTGGACATAAAGATGAAAAATCGTGCAGCTTTGATAATCCTAACTAAAATACTTTTTAAGGAAGAGCGTCGGAGTCAGGAAGAGTCAGAGTTAGCGTCGGCAAAATGTGCGCCAGCTACAACGCTGTTAGTTATCGATATAAATCAAATTCATTTATAATTGTTCGCGCTTAGGAATCACAATTAAATAACATTTCATTGGGTGGAGTCCAAAGCTTTAGCTTTGGGAATTCCTTAGGAATTTCAATTCCTAACCATCTCAAGGGTTTTTATTCCAAATTTTTGTTGAATATTCTCGGCTTCATCCTTTTGATAGCAAAAACAAATCAATTTTTCTGAGGGTATACCTGATAAATTTAAATCTCCCAGACATCGATATTCTTGCTCCAGTGTCCAGTTTGAAAGTGTTCCTGTCGATTGACACAACCAGGGGTCGATATGACCTGGTTTCTTCTTCAACCGATCATAATAATGAACAGCATGAATGCCAATCATGGATGCATACCTTTTTTCAATGCCAATGCCATAAGGTTCAAAAGACATCTGTCTGTATCGCGCACGCCAATGCATTAAAGACATAGCCTTGTGTGGCGGCAGGGCTGAAAATGAAACCGTTGCTATTTTTTGAGGCATATGACGATCCGATGCGATCAATCGACCTGTTGTTAAAATGTTTTCCAAAGTTGCCAATGCATGTCGTGGATAACACTTGTCTTGCATGATGGATTCAAAATAATCTGATTTTGTTTCTGTTGGCCAGGGAGTATTGGATGCTCGAGTCCAGTGAATTAAATATTCCGGTGACAGGTGAACAATTTCTTGAGACCGTTTATCTGCTGTAACATGATAGGCTATCCTGGAATTTTTTTTTTGATAATCAATTTGAAACGCTTTCATCAATGCATCTGGATTGTCTTTGTGTTTCTTTGACATCAATGTATCCATGTGACCTTTGTTTCGAACGGATATAGGGATTAGAATGTCAGACTCAGACACAATTTTATAATCCCTGAGATAGAACACTGATTTTGGATCATTTGAAAAGACTGCCTGAAATTGGACTCGTTTCATATCAAGCTGAAACTGTTCAACAGCACGATTTTTTTGACATTCAAAATCATCAGGATTTTTTGAAGGAATGACAATTCTCTGATGCAAGCCTTCTTTTTGTGCAAGAAACACAGTCAATTCCCATGTGGTTTGACCCAATGATGTACAAAGGTTGAAATGATTGGCTTTGACCCACTGAATGGCTTTATGGGTTTGACTGACCCAGGCTGTTAATCGGCACGGATGTAAGCCTTGTCTGGAGATTAATATAGCACAGGTTGCAGTGACGTTCATCGTTATATTCCTAACGATGCTCGAGTATTTAAAAGAATAGAATTATTTTTAAATTTTTCTTGCATAATCAATCAAAGTTGTTTAATAAGAGTCTTTTTTATAAAAATTTTTTCTCAGCCTGGGTGGCGGAATAGGTAGACGCAAGGGACTTAAAATCCCTTGAGGCTATGCCTCGTGCGAGTTCGATTCTCGCCCTAGGCACTGATAAATTAAAAGGGGTTTACAATTTCAATTGTAAACCCCTTTTTTTATTCATCGTTGATAAACACCACATATTGATATTATAGCGCATTGATCTTCATTAACGTATCGAGTTTAACCACTTTGAACAAATCAAAAAGCGATCTTGAAACATTTTCCAATGTAATACCGCCGCCGCTTATTGCAAAGTCTTTATAAAAAAGCAACAATTTACCAATACCAGCGCTTCCAATATGATTGACATTTTTAAAATCAATGACAACGTTTGTCAATTCTTTCATATTCAATTTATAAAAAGTCTGTTTCAGTAGCTCAGCACCTTGTTCGTCAACATTGCCATTAACGGTTAAAAGGGCGGTTTGTCCCTTTTTGGTCACGTCAATATCCATATTTTTTGCTCCTTGTTAGTGTTTGATTATTGATATCGCTTCAATAATCTTGAATGCTTTTACATAAAATACATATGAATGTCAAAGAGACAGATATTTTCTATGACCGCAAATGACGGTTGGATTTTATAAGTCTATGTATTTACATAGATATTTCAGCGTAATCCTGGAATCCGAACGATAATTATCCAAAAACAATTAACCAGACGTTTTGTGGGAAAAAGTAACATCCATCTTGAAGACATGTCTGAATATAGTGATCCAACGGTTTATTTTCAGTAATCATTGACATATCAAGGGGGTCAGAAAGGCATGTTGTTTTATTTTGATTTTCCCGAATAAATGAATTATTGATGGATTCCTGAAACAAATAGTGACAGACATCGTTCTGTTTATTTTGATCAATACATTCATTGTATTCAATGACATGTATTTGATAGGAAATACCCATTTCAGAAAGAACATCCAGAATATCTTCAGCTGCAGTAAATGATGTTGCTGATGGAATATCCAAACAGTTACAGCACTGATCAAAAAAATCAATGTAAAATGCATTTCGTCCCGATTGAGCAATGACACATGTGCCTGTATCTGAAAGCAAGCCCATCATTTTTTCAATGGACTGACGAAGGTCTGTGCGCGGGATATTATAAAAACCATGGATGGCCCAAATAATATCAAATGACGTATGAAAGGGTAACTGAATATCCTGAAGCCGAGAAATATAGCATTCGCCTTTTGTCAGCATCGGGCCTGTTCGCGCGTACGCCATTTTCAAAGATACTTCTGAAGGGTCTAAAAAATGATATCGTATCGCATGCTCAGGCGGGGTCCTTTTTAACAATTTTTGTATGGTATTATTGGTCAGCACATACTTTTGAAAAGCATAAAACCACCGCCCTGTCCCACAGGCAATATCCAGAATATTCAATTCTCTATTTTTCTGGTGAATATTTTTCACAATAAGTTCGGGCCAATCATAATATCTGGCCAATATTCGATAATCACTGACAGGATCATTATCATCGTTAGAAATATCAATAGACTGCTTATTTGATTCCTGAGGTTGAATCAAATAAATACCAATGGGTTCTTGAATGATTGATTTGTTTTCTGTTG
>PEAL01000563.1 GCA_002753725.1 Deltaproteobacteria bacterium | reverse complement strand
ACGCATTGAAAAAAGTTTGAAAAAACACTTGTTTGAAATTATTGTCGTGGATGATAACAGTCCGGATCTCACCTGGAAACTTGTCAAACAATGGCCCAATAAATCTGTAAAACTCCTTCATCGTTTGAAAAAAAAGGGTTTGTCATCAGCAATTTTAGATGGTATTCAAATGTCTCAAGGAGATGTCGTCGTGTGGATGGACTGTGATTTGAGTATGCCACCAGAAATTATACCTGATATGTTATTAAAACTTGATACAAACGATGTATGCATTGCTTCCCGATATGCTAAAGGCGGAAAGGATATTCGTCCCTTTCCAAGAGTTTTTATGAGCCTTGTCATCAATAAATTTGCTATGTTAATGCTTGGAAAAACGATCAAGGATTATACATCAGGGTTTGTTGCGGTAAAAAAAAATATTATTGATACGATTAAATGGAACATATCAGGTTATGGAGAATATTTTATCGAATTTTCCCATGCTTGCACTACTCATAACTATCGTGTTGTAGAGGTTGGATATAAGTTTCAAGATAGATGTCAGGGTAAATCCAAATCTACTGAAAACAGTATGACATTTATAAAATATGGTTTAAGATATATATTTACAATTATAAAGCTAAGTCAAAATAAACGAGTTAGCACATAAAAAAAGGAAAAAATATGAAAACGTTTATCTGCATCTTATCGTTAATTTTTTTGGGTTACAATGTTACCTTTGCCGATACCAGTCGAGTTGTTAATTTTCAAGGATATCTCACGGACACGAATGGCGAAGCTCCCTTAGATGGTGAATACAAGATGACTTTTAGCCTTTGGGATGGAGACAATGAGTCTTCAGCGAACAAATTATGGGAGGAAAGCCATCCTCAGGTCTCTATCAGCCGGGGAGTATACAGTATTAGCATTGGTTCTGTAAATTCTTTTCCTTTAACATTGACCTTTGCAACAACATATTACATGGGCGTTCAAGTCAATGATGGCGAAATAATGAAAAACAACGATCGCTTAATAGAATTAACCAGCACATGGACTTCTTTCCGTTCCATTACATCAGGAGGACAGATTGTCAATCATATGGATCAAAGCAGCACTATTCAAACAAGTGATGATGTATTACTGGTTCAAGGTAATCTAACAATGACATTACCGCAGGCAAGTACCAATGCAGGCAAAGTCTTTACACTTAAAAATGTTGGAACAGAGGTCGTTTCTGTAAATGCGTCTGGTACAGATACCATTGATACAAATGTGTCTTTATCATTACCAAATCAATTTGACTGGCTTTCAGTGATCAGTGATGGCTCTACCTGGAATATATTAAATTATTCTATTTCTTCACCATTAACAACCAGCGAGATTCAAAATAATGCCGTAACATCAGCCCTTATAGCCGATACAAGCATAACCAATACAGATATCAATGACGCTGCCAATATTTCTGATATTAAATTAGCGACAATTTCAACACCTGGAAAAATTACTGATTCTGCTTTAAGTTCAAATGTTTCTTTATTGGGACAAATAATTGATGATACAGAGTTAGCTGATGCCTCTATCAGTACAACAAAGTTGGCAGGGGCTGGAAGTAATTCTTTAACATCTGGAACCATTGGAAATATATTGTCTTCAAATGGTGATGGTTCTTTTTCATGGTCGGAACGTTCCATTTCTTCAGCCATGATCGTTGATTCCACCATAACCAATACAGATATCAATGACGCTGCCAATATTTCTGATATCAAATTAGCGACAATTTCAACACCTGGAAAAATTACTGATTCTGCTTTAAGTTCAAATGTTTCTTTATTGGGACAAACAATTGATAATGCAGAGTTAGCTGCTGCCTCTATCAGTACAACAAAGTTGGCAGGGGCTGGAAGTAATTCTTTAACATCTGGAACCATTGGAAATATATTGTCTTCAAATGGTGATGGCACATTTTCCTGGTCGGCAGCAGATGATGCATTTAGTATCACAGCCAATACGATTTATGGTGGAAGTTTTACTGATACCTTTATCTTTGGTTCAGATACAGCCGATGGTGATGGTAATAAAATGTTTTTTAATGGAAGCAAGGGGGCTTTTCGTGCAGGAAGAAATGCCTCAAGTAACTGGGACCAGGCAAATGTTGGAAATTATTCCTCTGCTTTTGGAGAAAACACAAAAGCTTCAGGGTTACATTCAGCAGCTTTTGGCCAGGGTACTACAGCAGATCAAGACTATATGATGGCAATTGGAAAATACAATACAACCAACAATACAAATGCCTTATTTGTTGTTGGTAAGGGTTCCTCAAGTGTCCCATCTGATGCGTTTGTGGTCAAAAATGATGGAAATGCTGTACTTTCAGGCGATCTAACTGCAAACGCTGTAAATCAAACTTCAGATGCGCGTCTAAAGCGAGATATCCAACCCATTAATAAAGATGCTTTAACAAAGTTGAAAGACGTTAATGGTGTTATGTTTCAATGGAAGGATGAAACAAAATCTGAAGGACAACAATTTGGTGTAATTGCTCAGGAATTAAAAGAAATCTTTCCAGAGTTAGTGAATGAAGATGATAATGGCTATTTATCTGTTAACTATATTGGATTAATACCAATTCTCATTGAAACTGTGAAAAAACAGGAAATTCATTTAAACAAACTTAATCAGGAGATATTAGTACTTAAAGAGCTCTCAAATTAAAGCTCATTTCATATTAGTTGATACAAAAATCAATGTATAGGTTTTAGCTTAACATGATGAAAATAAAATATATTTAATCATAGTATTGAAGAATTATTTTTGCATCAATTAAATTGAAACGAGCTTTAGTTATCTGAATTACGACATCCTTAAGGAATGCTTGAAAAATAAGTAAGCGATCATAAGTTTTCGGGTAGATAGGGGCGCATTCCCAAAAAGTTGGACATTTTAGTCTTTTTGAAAATTTTCTTGTTTTAAAGCGCTGAAAGCGCGAATTAATATAAGCCCAGGGCAACGCCCTGGGTGATGTAAATCCTCCATTTTAAGCCCTGAAGGGCGAATTAGAATATGAATCAATATAAATATAATTCGCCCATAGCCGTCAGGCTAAAAAGAATTTTGTTTAAAAACAACACTTTAAGTCCCGTTAGGGACGACAGATAATAGCCTGGAGCTTCA
>PEAL01000562.1 GCA_002753725.1 Deltaproteobacteria bacterium | reverse complement strand
AGCTTTGGGAGTTCCTTAGATTTTCAATGCGTTGTTTTTCTGTAACTCCCAAAGCTAAAGCTTTGGGACTCCAATCTAAAATGGGGAATTTATTTTTCGAGTATTCCACTGTATTTTGGGTCGAACAAAAATGGCTTTTGCCCTGCCCATTTTACGCCTGCTTTGGATTTAACGCGTAATTCCGCGTTCAGAGCTTTGAAGGAATTCAATAAAGTGAGCCACTTCACGACAGGTCTCCACTTCTGCTTTGATACGCGCCATAGCCTCATTTAAGGTCAATCCTAAACGAAATACAATGCGATAGGCTTTTTTAAGATGCTTGAGAGATTCTTCGGTAAATCCACCACGGCGTTTTAGACCGACTTTATTCAATCCATGTAATGTCGCACGGTCACCGGCAGCAATGACATAGGGTGGAATATCTTTGACAACAGCGGATTTCCCACCAATGAAAGAATATTCACCGATACGAACAAACTGATGGATGGCAACAAGTCCACCGATGGTTGCACAATCACCCACTTGAATATGACCGGCTAAGGTCGCATTATTTGAAAAAACCACTTCTTTACCTGTACGGCAATCATGAGCAATATGACAATAGGCCATCAAATAATTGCGTTTGCCAATTTCTGTAACGCCACCGCCAAATTCTGTCCCCCGATTGATGGTCACAAACTCACGGATAACAGAGCCATCGCCAATAATGGCCTCAGTTTTTGCCCCCTCAAATTTCAGTGCCTGTGGGACCGCACCGATGGAAGAAAATTGAAAAATTTTGCAATCTTAACCAATAGATGTATGTTCATCCACAGTGACATGCGGGCCGATCACCGAATTTTTTCCAATTTTTACATGGTTTGCAATAACACTATATGGACCGATTTCAACATTGGTATCGATCTGTGCCCCTTTGTCGACAATTGCCGTCTGATGAATCATTGGATAACTCCTTTTGTTTAAGGTCGAAATTATTTTTTTAACAAGCAGACAGTATAATAAAATTTAAGTAAAATTTAAATGTGTTTTTTTATGAACAAGAATTTGTTGATACATCCAAATTTAGAGATCGTACGATTTAACGAAGGATAGCCATCAATTCAGCTTCTGCTGAAGTTTGATTATCAACACATGCGATGCCTTTCATTTTAAGGGCATCTTTTCGCTTGTGAATGACAGTGAGATTAAGAAGAAGCTGGTCACCCGGAATAACTGGTTTTCTGAAACGAACTTTATCCATACTGGATAAATACAAAATTCTATCCGGTTGTGTACCAACCAGTTCATCATATGCGAGAACAGCACCGGTCTGTGCAAGGGCTTCAATGATAAGGACACCGGGAAGAATGGGGCGACCGGGAAAATGGCCTTGAAAGAAAGGTTCGTTGATGGATACATTTTTTAGGCCAACAATATGCTTTGATGGCGTGTATGAAAGGATTCGATCCACCATTATAAACGGATACCGATGCGGAATCCGTTTCATAATGTCGTGTATGTCATAATGGCAGTTCATCACAGCTCCCTTTAAAAAAAGTGTTTATTCAGATTGTTTGGACATCAATTTTTCCAATCGAGCAATCTGTTTTTTCAAGTCTGGTAATTTAGGGATGATCGTTTGAACTTTTAACCATCGTTTGTGTGGCATGGCAACATTGCCGCTGAGGATCTGATGATCCTCAACTGATTGAGCAACGCCGGCTTTCGGACCAATGGTCACATAATTGCCAATATTCAGGTGCCCGCCAAGTCCAGCCTGTCCGGCGACAACACAATGCTGACCCAGTTTGGTGCTTCCAGCAATACCGACCTGGGCCACAAGAACCGAATTTTCCCCCACAATAACATTATGTGCAAGGTGTACCTGATTATCGGTTTTGACACCTTGCTGAATCCATGTCTTACCAAAAGTCGCCCGATCAATGGTATTATTTGCACCAATTTCAACATCATCATCAATTTGAACAATACCGGTTTGAGGCACTTTTTCATAGCGCTCACCATCCGGAGCAAATCCAAATCCATCACTGCCAATCACACTTCCAGAATGAATAATCACCCGGTTTCCAATTCGACAATGATCAAGAATCGTGACATTGGGATAAATGAGTACGTCATCCCCAATATGAACACCATCACCAATAACACTGTTCGCACGAATAACACTGGTATCACCAATGGTTACATTGTTTCCAATAATAACCCCCGGTGCAAGGGAAATATTCTTTCCCATTGAAACAGACTCACCCAAAACAGCATTTTTATGGACACCCAATGGATATGCAGGGGGTGGAAGAAAAAATTTAGCGGCTTTTGCAAATGCTGCATAAGGATTATCAACCAAAATCAGTGCTTTTTGAATATCTGATCGATTGTCAAGATGCTTTCCGCAAATGATAGCATCTGCATGCGTATCATTGATCCGCTGCAAAATTTTTTTATCGATAGCAAAGGTAATCCAGCCGGAACCAGCATGATCAAAAGGTGCAATGCCTTGAATGATCATCTCTGGATCACCATTTTTCAATTGCCCATTGAGCCGTTCGACAATCTCACCCAAACGTATCGTCATGTTATTTTTCCACTTTTTTGTTGTACAATCGAATAACTTTTTCAGTAATATCCACCGTGTTAGGACTATATAATACGCCGGCTTCTCGTTTTTCCATAATCAACAGAAAACCATCGGCTTTGCCAATTTCTTCGATAATACCGATCAATTGGGTTCGAATACGTTCGATCATTCGGGATTCAAGATCCCTGAAATCTGACATGTATTTTTTTTGAAGCGCCTTAATGTCATTAATTTTGATTCGGATTTCCCGTTCACGCTCAGCGCGTGTATCACGGTCAATGACCAAAGCATCGCGTTCAAGTTTCTTTTTCAGGGTTTCAATTTCAGTGCCTTTATCTTTGAGGGCTTCTTCCATTTTTTCACCCTCACTTTTAATTTCAGTTTGTGCGGCCTTGCCAACCTTTGAGGTTTCAAGAATTTTTTGAAAATCGACAACGCCAATTTTGTTTAAATTGGCCGCATAGGCAGGAATAATCAAAACCAACGCTGATAACAGTGATATCAACGTAATTTTTTTGCATTTCATAAAAAAGCCTCCTTGTAATGAACAATCACATTTAATTATAATTAATACAGAAAAACGAATTC
>PEAL01000561.1 GCA_002753725.1 Deltaproteobacteria bacterium | reverse complement strand
ATTGATCAATGATATTTTGGATTTTTCCAAAATTGAAGCAGGCAAACTGGAAATGGAAACAATCGGTTTCGATTTGCGTGTATTGTTCAATAATCTTGTTGAAATAATGGAATTAAAGGCGAATGAAAAAGGCCTGAACTTTCTGTGTACCATTTCACCGAATGTGCATTGTTTTTTAAAAGGTGACCCGGGAAGACTTCTTCAAATTTTAATCAATTTGACAGGAAATGCTATCAAGTTTACCCAAATGGGAGAGATTTCAGTACAGGCGCGTCTTGAATCAGAAACAGATGTGAATATCACCATCCATTTTTCAGTCCGCGACACAGGTATTGGCATTCCCAGCGAAAAAATCAATTTACTGTTTGATAAATTTACACAGGTGGATGCTTCCACAACACGAAATTATGGCGGTACAGGGCTGGGGCTGGCTATCTCAAAGCAGTTGACACAGGCAATGAACGGTGAAATGGGCGTCACGAGTCAGGAAGGCAAAGGGTCAGAATTTTGGTTTACTGCACAATTCGCCAAACAGCAGGAACAAACTCATGAATCCCAAATATCCGAGCAGACGTCTTTCGCTGAAAAATCATTGATAACTACGCACGCAAATGAATCCCTGTTCAATAATGCTCACATTCTTTTAGTTGAGGACAATGATATCAATCAACAGGTTGCTCAAGCAATGATCAAAAAACTGGGATGTCTTGTCGATATTGTTGAAAATGGACAACAAGCCATTGAAGCTTTAGAAAAAAAAACATACGATCTGGTTTTTATGGATTGCCAGATGCCAGTGATGGATGGTTACGAAGCCACACGTAATATTCGAAAGCCACAATCACATGTCCTTGATCACAACATTCCGATTATTGCGATGACCGCCAATGCAATGAAAGGAGATCGTCAAAAATGCCTGGATAGTGGCATGAACGACTATATCTCAAAACCCATCAATTCAGGCGCACTGAATCAGGTGTGCAGTCGATGCCTGAAGAAAAAATCAATTCAACCCATTACACCGCAACAAAATAAAGCCATTAAAAGCGAGGAGAATCAATCAACACCAATGGTTTTCAATCAAAAAATGATGCTCTCCCGTCTTGGAGATATCGACCTTGCCAAAATAGTTACAGAAAACTGCTTGGTCGATATTCCAAAACAAATTCAATCACTTAAAGAAAATGTTGTATCAAAAAAACGTGAAGAAGTGCAACGTATTGCACACACACTCAAAAGTGTTGCAGCGACTGTCGGTGGAGAGCATCTTCAGGCCTCGGCTTACGAAATTGAAAAATTGGCAGCAAAAAATCATATGACAGCCATCTCTCATTACATGGATGAAGTAAATTCGCAATTTATCTGCTTGAAAAATGAATTGGAGGCATTTATTGAAAGTGCGCCATAATGCCAGAAGTGATTTTTAATTGTTTTTCACCCGAATACGCGTATGCACGGACTACTTTTTTCTGGACGAACCATTATTCTTCCATTGATAGTAATGGGGCCATTTTGTCTTATCAGAAGCTGAAACAGAAGTATGGCAAACATTGCAGGCGGACTTGACCATTGGATTTTCTCCACCGTGAACTTGATCAAATTCAGCTATTTTATTTTCTTCACCCCTTGAATTTTCGTGACATACACCACAGCTACCCATAGTTTTTGCCTTACCATTTTGATATTGTTTTGCCTGATAATTGTCTTTGTCTTCTGCGCTGGGGACCATCGCATGAGGGCTTCCATGACATGCTGAGCAGTATAAACCACCATGACCTTTTGCATTTTTAAAGAGAGTGTTGCCGGTATCAACCAGCGCTATGCCAGAATGACATGTCTTGCATTGGGGTTCATCAACCCAGGGCATTCTGCCATTATTGGCAATAGAATTTGCTATAACATCCAGATCACCATGACAGGTAATACAGTCACCATATGTGTCTGTATGATTTGTACTTCTGTTGAATTTCGTTTGAATACCAGGATGACAATGATAACATCCAGCGCCTTTTGATGCATGCTTGCCATGTATGGCTTCAGACAGATATTTCCCTGATGATCCAGGCCCTGACAATCCCAATACAGGAGAACCATGGCATTTGGCACAAAGAACAGGACGTGGCTGGTTATCAATAATGGTATCATGTCTTTTAAGAATATCATCAAATGGGTCTGCTTCTGAACGATGACACATTCCACAGTTAACCTCATCAGATACAGGAACCGTTGCTTTTGTTTCTGCTAAAACAGTACTTCCTGACATCAGTTTGATTTCAGCCTGTTGATAGGCATTCCAGACAAGGTTATCATCAACAGGGGTGACAGGGATGCCATTCACGACAAAATGATCTCCTTTGGAAAGCATGGAACCGGACAGCCCATTATGAATATCTGGATCAACCAAATTTAAACCTGTATTTTGAGCAAGGCTCACACCAAAAAGCGTTTGTACCTGATCCCAAAACTGTCCATAGTTTTGTTTTCCATAGGAATAGGTATTATTAACAATGCTATAGTTTACAGAAAGATTATTTGTAGACACTACCGGCTTAGGGCCTCTTTTGACAGCTTGAGATAAAACGGTATTATAAGGGGGGAGGATAACCATTTTATTATAGGTTGCATTCACGTAATGCATACCAAGATCATTCCATGCAAAAATGACATATTCATCATCTGTTGATGGATTGTGAATTGTTCCAGATATTGATTGCAAGATGCTGATACAGTCTTTTAAGTCCAGTTGACCATTATTATCAAAATCACCTTTAATTGAAGCATAAGAAACACTTGTAAACATTCCCCAAATAAAAACACTCATAAAAAAAAACTTTTTCATTTGAACCCTCCTTATGTAATTTAATTTTGTTTGCTCCCCATACCCAAAGAACATGGGATCATTGACTATCCAATTGTTGACATTCTCGGCACACAGAGCAATAGACTTGTCCTTTTAAGAATAAGAAACTACTTGAAGAATAACGATTTGTCCAGAATTTTGATAAGTCAGCGATCATAAGTTTTCGGGTAGATAGTCGTTCGGGGTGCAACACAAAAAAGTTGCACTTTACTTAATAAGCTTAGTGCCTTCTTAGCCCTGAAGGGGCGTCAAATACCAGCCCAGGGCAACGCCCTGGGTAAGGAATCAATAAATTTTAGCCCT
>PEAL01000089.1 GCA_002753725.1 Deltaproteobacteria bacterium | reverse complement strand
TTTCTTATGTCAGCCATCTGGTTATCTCTTGTAATATAATGGACTTGTTCTTACTGTTAACTCTAAGTTCCTATCTGTTCGGAATGCGTAATACTTTCATTAGCTTCATTAAATAACCAATTCAGCATATCGAATAATGTTTGTAATTCTCTTGTCGCTGAAACTTGATCAGGGTCTTTCGTAAATAATTTATCCTTTAATTTACCAAACTCCCAAATTTTTCCGGTTGTAACAACACCAAAACTCATGCTTGATCCTTGAAAAGAAGCAGCAACCATTTCAGCTAAAGCTTGCGCCCACCCTTCATCAAATTTTTCTTTTTTGGCTTCTATTACACAAAGAGGCGGTACAGACATCCCACCATACTTTGTTTTTGGTGCGATTAAATAATCAGGTTCTCCAATGAGATCTTTTTCTTTATCTACGTTAAATGGAGCATGCGACCATACACGAAGCTGTTCATAATGTTCAACGACCAAATCTAATACAGGGGCAATAATATGTTCGCAAATTGCATATTCATTTATAAAGTATGCACTATCGGCTAACTTAACTTGAAGGCGTGAGAAAGGCGTACCAGGTATTTGAATTTCTGATTGCTGAATAAAAGGGACAATTTTAACTTCAATGTCAAATCTTTCAGCGACTTCTTCAATGGATTCAAATTTACTGTATGGCATAATTATTTCCTTATAAAAAAAGTGCCTTACATATCCGGAAACGACAATAACATCAAAATTATATTATTCGTTTATACCATGAACACACTTTTTCGTCACCTTCTTTTAATGGTGATGATTCGTTTGACAGATATTATGCAATTGACCGATGGATTCAATATCAACAATAACTCGGTCGCCATGCTTCAAAAAAATTGGTGGTGAATGAAAAACACCAACACCACTGGGGGTTCCGGTTAAAATGACATCACCAGGATAAAGGGTAAAATGATCGGACAAAAACGCTACCAATTCAGGAATTGGAAAAATCATCTGATTGGTATTGGCGTGTTGCATAATTTTATCATTGACCCGGCATTGAATATCAAGTGCATTTGGATCGGGTATCGTATCTCCAAGAACAACCCATGGACCTAATGGACAAAACGTATTCAGTGATTTTCCTCTAACCCATTGACCATCACCAAACTGAAGATCTCGCGCACTGATATCATTGGCGCATGTATACCCCCATATAGCATCAACAGCCTTTTCAGGCGGGCAGCGATAACTTTCTTTTTTGATAATAATTGCCAGTTCCGCCTCAAAATCAACTTTTTGAGTGATTTGATCGTCCCAGCAGACCGGTTGATTGTGACCAATGAGACTGTTTGAAAATTTTGTAAAAACAAGCGGGCTTTCCGGTATTTTGACCTTAAGCTCAGTGGCATGATCCCGATAATTTAATCCAATGGCAATAATTTTTGATGGACGTAGCACAGGGGGGAAAAACTCAACCGCATCCATGTCAATGCCAGGGTGTTTTTTTTCAGGTAAAGACTGATCTCTTTTGATGAGATCGATCATATCACCATGAAAATCAAATGGAAACACTTTATTATCAAAAACCTCAGCAATCAACAGTTGATTTTGATACTTGATTTGGGCAAGTTTCATTATTTCAGTTCACTTTCATCCAGAATGGCAGGTTCCATATCGTAGGTTTGTAATATTTGTTTAATGGTCCCCTGCTTATAGAGTTTAACGTATGCAGCATTAAACTGCTTGACAGTTTCATAATCATTGTATTTTTGGGAAAAACCAACATGATAATTCGTACTTTGATAGGTTCCGGCATACCTGATTCCCTTTATTTTCATTTTTTTGCAGACCATAAGGCCCACATCTTTATTTGAGAAAACAGCATCATCACGCCCATGAAATAATTTCCTGAAACCCGCTTCATCGTTGGGTCGTAGATCAATAAGAATCTCTGGAATTTTTTTTTGAATCAGTTCCAACTGTCTTGATGTGTTTGAAGGGCCATATACACCAATCAGATACCCTTTGAGCTGTGAAGGCTCTGAAAAAACGATTGGGTTGTCCTGGCGAACAAAGATACCATATTGAGCCTTAAAAAGAGGTAATGAAAAAAAGAGCCAGCTATCACGGTCTTTATTGCGGGCCAGTAAAAACAAGCCATGTGCAAGCCCTTCTTTTACATTATACTGTGCCCTTGTCCATGACTGTAATTGCAAGGTACATTTGATATTCATTGCCGTACACACTTGACGAATAATTGCTGATGCAGGGCCCTCCACATTACCATTTTCCAAATATGAATAGGGAGGAAAATCCTGAGTATCAAAAATTAATTCCACCCCATGACAAAAGGAAATATTGATAGAAAAAACAATGAAGAGACTAAATAATAATGAACGAACCATCATAAATTTAAAACCTTTCCTTTTATATAAGTAATGAATGCTTATAATCGTTATGGCAACACATCCGCTTCAACCCAGATATACTCATCACCAAAGACTTTAAAAAACCGTTCATTGCTGTCATACAGTTTTTTCAACTGTTGCTGGGAATTGCACAGATATTTTTGAAGGGCGCCGATATCAATTCCTGTTGGAATCATACCAGCATCGATATTGGCATACGAAATTTTCAACAATGGATGTTTTTTTCTCAAAGCAATTCCGTATTGTTGCTTGTAAAGTTCTTCAAAACTGGCATTTTTAATTTCTGGATCAATATATTCCTCATCCGATTCACCAATGATCGCCAGCATGAAATCTCGCCAAATCCGTTTAATATTACCCGGGTGCAACTGACAATGATATTTTTCCTTAAAAATGGTAAGGGGTTGAAGCAGTCTTTCCAGTTCTTTTCGTTGAAAAATAACCATTTTGGTCATTTGGTCAGGATCGTTTTGATAGCCTTTTCCGGGTCGTTTCAACATCACATATGCGCGAGTAAAGAATTGTGCGTCAGCTTTCAGATATTTGCTGAGCTCATGGGTTCCCAGTTTATCAACGGCTTCTTTTCTAACCTCTGGATTTTCTATATTTTTAATCATCTCGTTACCCAGGACAAGTACGGCTTTGTTACGAACCTCAGCGTCATTTAATCGACTGATTAAATCCTCACCAATGCGATTGACCAAACTTTTCACCACACCAGGCATTAATTGTGGGCGATAGGATACGCTCGGTTTTTGTTGCGTTTCAGGCTGTGTAACAATGGGCTCTTTTTTGGCCAGTGATGGAATTCGACCGGTTCTAAAAATTTCAAGCATAGATTTGACTTCAAATAATTGATTGGCCAGTTTATCAATTTGTTTGGAAATTGTTCTTTCGTAATCATGATCTGTGCTGACACATCTTAATGTCCAGCGACGATCACCGCAGGGGCAACAGGATAAATCACTTTTGCAACAGTCTGTGTCGCCCGAACTGTCAATGAGTTTTTCAAGGTCCTCTTTGATTTCAATCACTTTTTCAGCGGGCAGAATGCGGTCATTTTCCATTTTTGCCACTTCTTCCCACCAGAGCTGTGCGGTTTCATTGATGATGGTTCGTGTTTGTTTGCAAAAAAGTTTCCGCGCAGAAATCCGACCCTGATTTTCTGTTTCACTGGTGATTAAAATTGCACTGTATGAAATATCCTGCTCAACCAGCATTTTGGCAATATCTTTTTCTTTATATCGATCCTGTCCTCGACTGTGATTTCCAGCATCGCCAATGTGTATGATCAGTTTTCTTGATCCTTGCTTCCAGTTCATTCCACGAATGGAATGGATAATCCCCTGGAACACCGCTTCTGGATAATATGCCGGATCATTTGGACGTTCAAAATTTCTTCGAATAGAAATTGTTTCCAATCGTTTTTTCATCAGCCGAACCTGAGTGGTAAGATCTTCAACCACTTCATACTGATAAGGGAGTTCATCAGCATAATCTCTATAGACAGCAGCGCCAAATCTGAGATCGCCAATTTCTTTTAATTTTTCTTTTTTCAGCCGGAATTGATCCATAATTTCTTTAGCAATTTTCCCCGCTAAAACCAGATAAGGTTCCATGCTTTTTGTGGCATCAATTAAAAAAACAACATCTCGAATTTCAGAGACTTGACTTTGCTTTTCAATATGTTGGGTTATTCTGGATACATCAGGCGTGGCGCCAGGAACACCAATCAAAAAAGGTTTATTGGGATCAGTACTTTGCTCAAGGATGGCATATCGGAAGGCCTCCGGGGGCCAGGGGGAATGATCTATTTTATTACCCATATCCGGACTGACAACGAGCAATTCAGAGTTCTGGCGATTTTTCAGATTATCTTTGCATGAAGGAACGTTTTCACAGGTTGGAAAGGTATCATCTTTGGGATGACTGTTGTAGTATGATTCAATATCTTCTTTATTTGAAAAATAATAAATAGGATGTTTGCGGTCATGACTGGGTTGAAAAGCTTCTCGTGTATCCCAGGTAAACACACGTTCTGCAGGAACCCATCCGAGAATTGTATTTTCCACTGATCCAATGGCATTTTCCTCAAAGGGATAAAAAAACGGCTTTTTGCCCAACAATACATAAGTGGGATTTCTTTCTGATGGATAGTACAGATAGATATTGGCAAATTCAAGGATTTTAAGCTCTTTAGCAGTGGGTGTGGCTTTTTGATGCGGTGCATTCAGTGGGTTGACAACATTGACACTTCCCTGAATACGTTTAAGCTTATTGATTAAAACCGCTTTATGAGTGATAGAATGCACGGTTTTGATGGCATGGGGCAAAATAATAAATTGCTCGATACGTCCCCATCCTTTGATTTCAGGAGCAGCATCATTTTCAACAAAAATATATCGTCCTTTTTTTTGAGTCACTTCAAATTTATCCAAAAAAAGCGCCGTATAGGTTACACGACTCGTTTCATCCGCCTGTTGATACAAGCGTAAACCTTCCCGTGCAGCAAACACCACCCAGGGATTCATCATCATGCCTTCAATTTTATCTTTATCCCAAATTTCTGAAGGCCGTTTATACAAATAAGGATCTGGTGCATTCATTCGCGCCAATGCAGGGGTGATAAACATAAATATAGCCAATAAAAAAAACAGTTGATCGTTTAATCGTTTAACCACGATACCTCCTAAATATTTTTTGTTGTTGATTTTAATGTTATCCTCGATTTTTTAAAATATCTTCCAGCTTCTTAACAATTTCTTTTTGTCCATTGCAACGATAAAATTGTCCTTCAAGCAATCCGGTCAATTGGTTGAGTGCATTTCCCCCATAATCACCAACGACAATACAATGAAAATGCTTGTTTTCACTTTTTAATTGTTTGATATTCAGACAAAGATTCTCCAGGTTGTATGGTGTAATGATGTCCGCTCGTTTGGATGAAACAATGTAAATAACATGCTTGGGGCCGTTGATTGTATCAAAGGATGAAAACGCCTTTTGCAACTGTTCTTTTAATGAACTGGGTGCCATGATTTTTGGAAGTTCTGACTGAAGTTCATCAATGCTGGACAGACGTTTCAGATGTCCCTCAAAAGCAGACGCAATCTTTAAATATTTACTGATGGTTTGATCCTGATCCCATCGAATATGCATCAAATAAGTAAGAACAGCCTCCCTGCTTTTTTTAAATGAAATGTACCGGCGATCATCATCTGTCACATCCATAATAATCAAGGTTTGTTGCGGTACAAAAATATTCCAGTCACTGGTCAGGGGAGAGGGGGGCGTGGATTTTGGTGTTAAGGGGGGGGGCGGTTCAGGGCGCTTTTCCTGTGAGTCAAATTCTGAGCCTAAAAAATACAAATGAATAATCGGATGCCAGTAGCCAAAATAATCCCGTTGTTTTTTGCCGGAATGAATCCATGTGGGATGGGCATTCTGGATTGAAAAATGATTGTTTTTTAATGGAATAAACTTGGGCGTATTTGCCGGTGGTTGTATAAAAATTAAATCATCAGGTTTCTCGGCAATGCCATGAACATTGATATACATGGACACACTGCGTTGCGGTTTGCCATAAATATGAACAAACACATCATCTTTAATATCTGGATAATAGCCCGTGACATCAAAATCTTGTATTTCATCGGTTGAAAATAGTTTGGTAATATTGAATTTATATAGCTCTCCCACCCATGAGCGGGTGCCACGTTTGGTCCATTGGGTTGATTTGATTTTACCAGAAACCTGATAGGCTGCAATAATTTGAACGGCTGAGGGTTTCTGTATGGATGCTTTTTCCAGAGGGTCAGGTTCCATTTGAGCAAACGTATGGTTATCTGCTTTCCATTGCAAGGCCATGAGGATTGCAGCACAATATATCAGAATTAAACAGATACTATCATATCGCTTCTGTTTCATTATTCATCCAGTTCTTCCACATCGATATCATTTGAAATATCAATATCTTGAACAAGAATTTCATACAATTCAAAAGACAGATTGGGTAATCGCCGAATAGTGGAGATATAGAGATTTTCATCTATTTTATTTGGGCAATCAAATAAATAACGGCTTAAAGGATTGACCAAAACATGTTCAATGACATTGGCAATGCCACGCGCACCATTAACATCTTTTCTCAAAACAATTTCATGAATGGTTTCTATAATTTGATCTGAACAGATCAATTTAATGCCTGTTCGTTGTGCAACGCTTGAAATAACATCCTGCAGCATTGCTTCGATAATGTCAGGGATGACAGGCCCACGAATGAAATCAAATACAAAAATATTATCCCCAAGACAATGAAATAATTTGGGACGCTTAAGTTTTATTTTAAAATGTTCTTCTACAGTCATGCGGATCAATTGTTTGACAATTTCATATTTGGGCATAAAGCCTGTTTCAGTAAAATCGTATTTTTTATCACCGATTTTTCCCTGAGCTGAACCAATACTTGTGGTGAACACAATGATACATTCAGAAAAAAACACTGTGTTGCCTTGTGGGCCGTTCATGTAGCCATCAGTAAGTATTTTGGGGAGGCGATCAAGAACATTGGGATGAGCACTTTCAATATTTTCAAATACAATTAATGATGCCGGTTGCTGCATCACCTGACGAATCAAACATCCATCGACGGCATCCATTTGATCCCTGGTTGCGGCCCCAAATAATCGGGCTTCAGCAGAAGGTTCTGAATATTCATTCATGTCCAGTCGAAACAATTGGGACTGATCCCCAAAAAATATTTCTGCAATACACCGTGCCATTTCTGTTTTGCCCACACCGGTCGGGCCCGCAAAAAAAAGAACGGATCTTGGTGCATTCATTTGACTGGATCGCGGTATGCCTGAAAGTCCTATAGATGCTCGTTTAAGCGTATCCATCACCGCATGCACCACTTCATCTTGCCCTTTGATTCGCTTCTTCAGTAATTGATTGGCTCTTTCGAAGGTTTTTGTGTTTATGGACTGCCATATGGCACTTTGACGGCCGAATTTATACTGTTTAACCAGTTGAAGGTATTGATCAACACTGATTTTATGTCGCGTGGATAGATACGGCATCACATTGAGTTCGCTGAGCATCAGACCTTCGGTTAACCGAGAAAAATTCTGAATGCACATCGCTTTATCCTTGCTGGAAAGCGCGTTTTGAGCAGGATAAAAATCATCATATATCAGTGAAAGAAATTGAAAACGCTCTTTTTCTGATGGTTTTCCAATATCGATTGCATGAACTGTCGAATAGTTTTGATACAACCATTGGGGTACGTTTTTGGCGTGATCAAACAAACAGACAATCATGCTGTGCGGATGACCCAACAGTGACAAATTACTTAAAACGCTTTTTAAAAGACGAAACAAAGCATCAGACCCTTCTGAAAAAAATCGCAGAATCAATACCGCTGGATAAGGCTGTTTAATAAATTGTCTACAGGGGTTATCATGAGGTGTTTCAGTGGGTTGTATGTCATTGACACAGGAGTCAAATAATTCTTTTTGTGATGCAATCGGAATAGAAAACCCTTCAGATTCATCATAAAAAGCAAGTATACGAAAATCATGTTTTTGGCAAATCTGTATTAAAAAAGAGTTGATATCCATTGTGAATACAGTGTTTTCAGGTGAATTGTCATACAACACTATATCATTGATATTTCCTGAAATCACATAAATATTTTTGATTTTCAAAAAATGTTCAAACGATGAAATCCATTGGGATTCACTATAATTTATTTGAGGATTCATGGTCATTCTGTCATTTTATATTATTATTTGAGTTTTGTGTAGAGTTGAAGATATTCTTCCGTAATTTTATGATTGGGGTCAAAAAAGATCATGGGTTTTGACTCATCGTGAGATTCCCGAATTCTTATGGAATAAGATATAAACGGATTTAACACAGGAAGCCCTTCATCAATAAGTTCGTTCACAATAACTTTGGGAAGTCTTGCCCTTGCCTGAAATTGATTAACAACAATGCCTTCAATTTCTAATTCTGTATTGTGGTCAAAACGAATTTCAGCCACACTGTTCAATAATCGATACAGCGCATTTCTTGAAAAATGATCACAATCAAATGGAATCAGACATGAATCAGATGCAATCAGTGCGGAGCGGCTATAAAAATTTAATGCTGGCGGTGTGTCGATAAAAATAAAATCATATCCAGATAGCATATCCAGTGATTTTTTCAATTTAAACATTTTATATCTGGCTTCAAGCTTGCTTTGTAAATCATCCAGGTCTGGATGGGATGGTATGATATCCAGATTTTCAAAGGGCGTTTCATGAATAAATTTGGGTAAATCATTGGGATCAGAACCAAATAAATTAAATGAAAGCATCGTTGTAAAATAGTCCAACGACGTCTGTTCCATAGAAAAACAACGATCCCCCAAAAGATATTGGCTTGAATTGCTTTGGGGATCTAAATCAATCACCAGTGTTTTTTTCCCATGAAAAGCGCAAATAGCTGCAAGATTACAGGTGATCGTGGTTTTTCCCACACCACCTTTTTGATTAAAAACCACGCGTCGCATAATCAGGTATCTCCTTAAGCATTTTCATTTTCTAAAAAAGAGTTAGGAACCAAAAATTAAAAAATTGAAATTATAATGTCCGACACAACCTGTCAAATATTTAAGTGGATTCATCAAAGAAAATTTCCTGAAAAAAGTTGAAATTAAGAAACATCAGGCAATGGTATCATTTTAGCATAGCCTTTTATTCTCAAAAATATCATTTACAAATATTCAACAATAAGGTACATTTCTTAGGCTGTGAATGATTCATCATCAGTATTTATGACTCGTGACCGCTTAAGATTAACATTCAAATCTAACAAGATCAGGTTTTTAAAAAAATTTTAAAAACCATAAGACCTGTCGCAATTAACTGCGGCATAACTTGCTGAAAAGGAAAGGAAAATTTGCCATGAAAATTATCAGATCTTCGATGGAAACCACATCTTACCCCCCCATGATTCGATTGTTATTCATTGTTTGCATAATGATTGGGCTGATTGGCTGTGGCGGTCAGGGGCCCAGCGTATCAATATCTTCAACCCCGGAAACCATTCAATTGGGAGAATCCGCTGTGCTTACCTGGTCCACTCAGGATGCGGATTCCATTTCTATCAATAATGGTGTGGGGACCGTTGGCCCAAGAGGTACGACCGTTGTTACACCTTTTCGAACAACAACCTATATCATCTCTGCTGTTAATGCCGACGGCAAGTCTGAAAGCAGTGTGACAGTCACTGTCATTCATTCGGAAAGTACTCCCAGCGTCAGTATCACAGCCAATCCTATCAGTATTCATCCTGGAGAGACATCTGTTTTAGCATGGAGTACAGGAAATGCCTATTCGGTCATCATTGACAATGGCATTGGCAATGTACCGGTCAATTATTCCATCACGGTTCGCCCACCGGTTACAACAACCTATACCATCTCAGCCATTGGTCCGGGTGGAACATCCACGGCCAGTGTAACCATCAATGTGATGTCTACAGCGCCTGTTGCCAACATAACAGCCAATCCAACAAGTATCAAGCCAGGCGAAACATCCTTTCTTGAATGGAGCTATGGTAATGCCCATACTGTAACGATCGAGCCGGGCATTGGTGATGGCACCCAGGTTAAATCCATGCAGGTATCACCCAAAAAGACAACAACGTATATCATAACAGCCGTAGGTACTGGAGGGACCGCAACAGCTCGGGTAACGATCATTGTATCTAATGAATACAATCCCCTTCAAGCCCATATTCAAGCTGAACCCACCAAAATTAATGCTGGTGAGACATCAACCCTGACATGGGAAACCAATAATGCAACCCGCGCGTGGATAGAACCTGGTATTGGTGATGTTTCTCTCTCTGGAACCATGACCGTTTCACCCTCAAAAACAACAACTTATATTCTCTATGCCACTCAAAATGGAGATACATCAATGGATTCTGTTACGATCAATGTGATATCCATTGTGCCACAAGTCAGTATCATTGCCGAACCAGAAACCATTAAACCTTATGAATTTGCTGTATTAACATGGCAAACACAGGATGCGGAAACCGTTGAAATCGATCAGGGTATTGGCACAGTAAACAAAAATGGATCATTCGAAGTGTCTCCATTAATTACAACGATATATACGATAACAGCTACCGGTTCGGGTGGTATTGCCACTGCAAGCGTGACAGTCAATGTTACCGCAGCAGCAACCGCTTTGGGCAATCAGAATTTTACCATTGAAAAAGCGAAAGGGATTGACCTTCTGGATACTTACCGGCTGGCAACTCATTTTTCGCAACAGCAAGATTCATTGTTACCCGACAAAACAGACTGGTCCGATCGACTGCCAGTCGCTCAATCACAGGCATCTACAGGTTCAGGCAATGCGTGGGCAATGGCGTATTATTTAAAATCGGTTCAGGAAAGTATTTCAGAACAATGGGCTGTTCAGGAAAAATTGTTCAGTCCCATGCAAGCCTATATTTTACAGTGCCGGACAGGTTCAAAGCCCTGGGATTTAGTACAGACATGGACCGTTATGCACCGATATGGAACCGCTTTGTGGACAATGATTCCATTTGAAGATCTTGATGGATTCATGGATGAGATTGAAATTGAGGCATATGCCAGTTTTACACTCAGCGACATGCTGATGGATGAAGCCATGAAATACAGGATGGGAACTCCTGTCCTGTTGAACACCCTCGATCAAATACGCACAGTATTAACACAAACTCCAGTGATATTAGCGATCAATCATTTTGATCCAGAAAAGCCTCAGCAACCGGTAACCGGGGATCAAAATTTTCTTGTCTTCGACAGTGATCGATCCGATCTCGGTCATGCTGTCCTTTGTGTCGGCTATGATGACACCAGGTTTGGTGTTGGAGGACTTAAATTGATTAATAGTTGGGGATCAACTTGGGCACAAGAGGGGATTTCCTGGATAAAATATCCAGATATGGAAAATATTGTTGTTGCCGCCATGACCATTCATGATCTACCCAATACGCTTTCGGTATTGATTACTCATAAACGTCCCACTGTTCCCAGTGATGTTCGTGCCAGCGATGGTCAGGGGCCTTTTGTCGATATTTCCTGGACTCATGTCAGCAACGCAATATATTATAAAATATTCAGAGCGCCGGCTGCAAGTCTGTCAACAATTCATGAAGTATACGACTATGAATGGATTGGCATTTCAGATCATTCTCCATATCGTGATTACGCATATGCTGGTGATGAGTATTTGTATGCTGTTGTTGCGGTGAACGAATTGGGTGAATCCGATCTTTTTAACCATCAGAATGCAAGCGAATCGTTTATTGATCAAGGCATGGCCATTGGAAAAATGTTAAACACCCCTGTCTTATCTGTTGTTCAACAAGGGAGCAATGGAACATCTGAATATCAGGTGGACAGCATTGCATCCACAGCAACACGTCTCCAGGTGTTTGTATCTCAACATGAATTAGGGCCCTGGAAATCTCTGGGATGGATTCAGGCTGTCAATCAATTTATGATCAACTGGCAAAAAGATGGCACATGGACCGGTTACAAACCCTATATTCGAGTGATTGCAGAAAATCCGAACGGTGAAAACAGTCAGCCCTCACAGGCGGTTCAGGTGTCATCGCCCATAGCATCACCATCAAAGGTTGCTGCCATTGATAAGCTGGATGCCTATGTTTCCGATATTGAAACCATTCAATTGTCATGGACATTGACCGGAAATCAGGCTGACCTTGTAGATATTTGGCGTACCCATGATATGGAATCATCACCGGTATGGATTAAATTGGACACCGTTTCTGCTCATCTAAAATCGTATCATGATTCAACAGCTGTTTCAGGAATGAATTATCATTATGCGGTCTATAGTGTATATGAAGGGATCGCAAGTCCTGGCAAACAGACAGATAAACCCATCCAGTTGCCATTAAACAAGCCCAATTTAAGAATTGTCCATGTTGAATATGACACAGGCGCATTGATGGAACCGCTTGAAATGGAACTGACCATTCAAAACAATGGCAACACAGCAATCGATGACTATCAGTTTCAAATTATGGCCTATAACTGGGCAGACCATAAAGTGGAAATTTGTTTGGAAGACAGTATTTCAAATTATCCAGATTTAAAATTGCCATTGCTTCCAGGCAATCAGCATGTGTTTACAGCCACTTTTGACCTTCCTGAACATTTAAACCGAGAAGTCCTTTTTTCCTGGTATATTCTGATTGATTCTGCGGCTGCTATCGATGAAGCTTATGAGGAAGACAATATTTTTTGGGCGCAGAAAATGTGTTGGATGGATATGAATAAATAACGTAAAATCTTCATTTTAGACTGGAGTCCCAAAGCTTTAGATTTGGGACTCCAGTATCCAGTATTTATCGAATTAAGGATCGTGATTTCCCCCCCGGGAAATCATAAAATTTTATCCTGAGGAGAAACAGACAATGAGTAAATCCAATAATCAATCAATGGATACATTTATATCAGAATGGCAAACCGATTTAAATGCGATTAAAAACGATTTTCTATCGTTAAAAACAAACCTGGAGAACAAATCCAATATCATCATTGAATTCAATGCCCGCCCAGGTGTTTCTTATTCACTTCGCGCGGCCCATAAATCTCAACAAAAGCGAGTATTGTTTGTGATGGTGGATGTTATTGATGATGATCCTGAGAATCGTTGGCTATCTGTATGCTTTTACGGTGAAATGATCAGCGATCCTGAAGAAAAAGGGGATCTGATTCCAGGTGGATTACTGGGTGAAGATGGCTATTGTTTTGATCATGAAACAGGTTCTGAATCAGATATTTTGTATATTCAACAACGCATTGATGAAGCATATTTGGCGGCTGAAAAGGAATGATCGTTTAAATGGTTATGCGTGGAGAATTTTTTTTCTTTGACACTGAATAGAGTCTCCCAATGGATATTCTGTCTGTTTTTAAAATATTTCAAACGGTTATGGCCATTACGGCTTTTTTCCTTGCCATCACGACAGGTGCTTTGCTCTGGCGATATCGTGGCCTCATGCGATGGCGTCGATCTCTGACCAAAGAATTGAAATTACTAAAAATGGAGAACCGCCTTCTTGAAGGTCCTCAGCAAAAGGCGCAGGATATTGTCATCAAAACCTGTGAACAAATCCAGCAAGCTTTTATGGCAGATATCAAAGTTTTTGAACAATTAGCGGATTATATCTGCCAGATTGCAGCCTGCTATCATCCAGAAAAAGATCATCCAGAACAGTGTATTACCATTGGTAACAGCCTTTATATTATTCAAGAAATCGCATTTAGAATAGATCAATTGCTCAAACAGCCAGGACTGAACCGATTCAGAAAAATGCGTTTAAGACATATCACTCAAATTTATGAACGACTGAAACGACTTCAAAAAAATTCAATCCTGTCCTTTTACTTGAAATATCGGAAAATTATTCAAAAAATTTCTCTGATTCGTTTATTCATTTTACCCGACCCTTTTTCCTGGATGTTCTACATATCCAACCAGTTTACAGTCATCACATTAACCCGATATTTGTTGCTTGAAATATATTTTTATACCGGTCGATTGGCTGTTTACGCATATGGTCAATCCTCGAACATTCACAAGCAGGTATCCTTTTCACAAGAGGAATTAGAGGCTTTGATGCTTGATCTTGAACAGTTTCAAGCAATAACGTCAAACGTTGATATCCTGGAAATCAATATGATTCGAAAAAAAAATCTGGGATTTGCTAAAGGCTTGTTATCAGATCTATCGGTGAAACAGTGGAAACAAGCTGTGATGGAATCCGCCCAGGTTATTGCTGTTCATCATTTTCCAGATTCAAGCCAACCGTTGATGGAAGTATCTGTCGGGCCATTGCTTGAACGAAGTCGATACTGGATTAAAACGATCAACAAAATTCAATCCATACCGGTTGTTGATAAAATGGTAGATGTCAAAATTGAAGTTATTTTTCAAGCCAAAGTGATGATCGATAATGTTCCACCTAAACTCAAACAGACCATAGCATCTACAATGAAATTTTATAGATGGGCAAAATGGCCAATCCTCATTTATCGCCTGGCTCAGAAAATGACACCCATCGGCATTGCTACGTCATTGGGGTGGATGGTTACGCAAAAAAGCCTGCTTTTTTATGGTTATCAATATACTTTTTATCTGGTGTGTGATGAGTTAAACGTCGTCTATATGCTTTCTTTGAATGATCAAACAGAAACTAAGGAATAGGAAGATCACATGAAAAATCAATATGTTAGAAATTTATTTTTGACCACAGTTTCTTTTTGTCTTGGCCTTTTGCTGTGTACCGGTGTCACGGCTGAAATGCCCTCTTCAGATATGTTAAAACAGCTTGAAGACCGCTTATTGGAAGATCCAGACTGCCAGCCTCATTGTGCAGACATATCCGAGATGAATCTATCCATTTTATCCGACCGGATAAAAATTGAATTGACCGTTCATGCTGCCGAAGATACAGCCGTTCCTTTACCTGCAACAGTCGGTGAATGGATGCCCGATCAAATCATGTGCAATTCCTCCATTGCAAAAGGCATTCGGACAGATCATCAAAAACAGGTGTGGATATATGTTCAAAAAGGGATTCATACCATACGAATGACCGGCCTCCCGCCCAATGGAAACCAATTTCATCTCCCCCTTCTGCTTAAACCTCGGCATATTGAAACACATGTTCTTGGATGGGATATACAAGGGGTAACAAAAGAAGGTCAAATGGCAGATAGCTTACAGTTTAATCGTCAACAGCAAAATCTTTCAAAAATAATGGATCAAAATGTCTCCATTCCACCTTTTTTTAATGTTCAGCGAGTTTTTTATATCAGTGTTCAATGGCATGTTATCACAACAGTTACACGGATAACACCCGCTGCTCAACCGGCTTCAATTGCCATACCGCTTTTATCAGGAGAATCCATTGTAACGGGCCACATGCAGGTCAAAGATCATAAAGCGTTGGTAAGCATGAAAGCCAACCAGTCAACAGTGGAATGGCAGTCTGTTCTAGAAAATCAACCAGATATTCTTTTAAAAGCGCCGGATACGCATCAGTGGGTGGAAACCTGGATTTTAGATGCTGATACAAAACAGCATGTAAGTTTCGATGGTATTCCGGTGATTCATCATCAGGATGCTCAGGGAAAACATCGTCCCACATGGCGTCCCTGGCCCGGAGAAATGGTCAATATTCATTTTACACAACTGACAAACGTTCCTGGTAAAAATTTGACCATTGAACACGTTCAACTGGATTGGCATCCAGGAATCCGATTTCATCAGGCAACCCTTCTGGTAAATTTTCGGGTGAGCATGGGCCAAACGCACCTGCTAACGCTTCCTGAAAAAGCAGTTGTCCAGCATGTTCATATTAATAGACGCTCGCTGCCTGTTATTCCCGAAGAAAACAAGATTCGTCTGCCATTGGATCCAGGATTTCATCGTGTGGAAATCAAATGGAACCAGGAAGATTCAAACTTTTTTTTCTTTTGTTTTCCAAAAATCAGTCTGGGGGCAGATGCTGTAAATATCAGAATGAATCTTCATCTGGCAAAAACTGCATGGATTTTATGGGCTAACGGGCCCCAGCTGGGCCCGGTGGTTTTGTTCTGGTCTTACTTGATACTCGTGTCTCTGATAGCCTTTGGTCTGGGCCGAATCAAATGGTCCCCTCTAAAAACATGGCAATGGTTTCTTTTAGGGGTTGGACTGACACAAATTCATATTCTTGAAGCGCTCATTGTTGTTGGATGGTTTCTGGTTTTTTATCATCGAACGTATTATCCTCTACCCCATAGCCGATGGTGGTTCAACTTAAGACAATTGGGGTTGATTCTCTGGACAGGAGCTGCCTTATATTTGATATATATCGCCATTCACTCTGGTCTGTTAGGCATACCCAATATGCAAATTAATGGAAATGGTTCAACCTGGGCACTTCTGTCCTGGTATCAGGATCGTGTAACAGATCTATTGCCTAATCCCTGGATTATTTTTCTTCCTTTGTATGTTTTTCGCATTGTCATGCTTGTCTGGGCGTTATGGATGGCCCAGAGTCTTATCCTCTGGATTCGATGGATGTGGGGATGTTTTTCAAATAATGGCGTATGGCGTAGTAGTTCCTACTGTCTTTCTTTTGTATTAGCTGCCCTATTTTAATATAATTCGCCCATAGCCGTCAGGTTAAAAGAATTTTATTTAAAAATAACACTTTAAGTCCCGTTAGGGACGACAGACAATAGCCTGGAGCTTCA
>PEAL01000560.1 GCA_002753725.1 Deltaproteobacteria bacterium | reverse complement strand
ACTGGTAGAAATGCTGATAAATGATTATTTGTCAGAAATTTGTCAACCCAATAAAAAATAATATTCTTAATAGATTAAGGAGTTTTTCCATGTGTGAAGCCAATGCATATCTTGTTAATGCGGATGATCAAAAAGAATTGATCATGGAAGCTGTGGATACCGTCGAGCCTGTTGACGATGGTCTCAAATTAACCAATATTTTTGGCGATCAAAAATTTTTAAAAGCCATGATCTACTCTCTGTCTCTTGTAGATCATCAGGTTCTTCTCAAGCCCTCACCATAATATAACAATGAAATTAACCCTTGCAAGAACAGCTGGCTTTTGTATGGGCGTCCGTCGTGCAGTTGATATGGTGCTGGATGCATCAAATCGTGCGGATGGATCGGTGTATACTTATGGTCCATTAATTCATAATTCTCAAGTGCTTGATATTTTAAAAAATAAAGGAATTTCTGTTCTGGATTACTTACCCGAAAGTGGTAATGGAACCGTTTTGATTCGAGCCCACGGCGTGCCACCTTCTGAAACAAAACAACTGGAAGTGGCAGGTTTCTCAGTCATTGATGCGACCTGCCCGCGAGTCATCAAAGTCCAGACCATTATTCACAAATATGCCAAAGCGGGATATGATACCCTTATTTTAGGAGATGCAGATCATGCTGAGGTTAAAGGGCTGATGGGATACACACACGGTAAAGGACATGTGGTTCAAAACCTTGATGAACTCCAGAAACTTCCTGAATATTCTCAAGCTATAATGGTTGCTCAAACCACTCAAAATCATGATTTATTTTCTAATGCATCAACATATCTTGAATCCTGTCATCCCCATTACCTGCTTTTTAACACAATCTGTGATTCAACGTCAAAAAGACAGGTTGAGGTTAAAGACATCGCCAAAGAGTCGGACGCGGTAGTAATTGTTGGCGGAAAAAATAGTGGTAACACCCAAAGATTGACCCAAATTGTTCAGCAACAAGGTATTCCTGCATATCATATCGAAACAGAAGATGATTTGCCTGAGCAAGAATTTCAATCCTACCAACGCGTTGGTATTACCGCCGGTGCATCGACACCGAACTGGATTATCAATCGTGTCTGTCATCGCCTGGAAGCGTTATCTTCCACACAGCAGGGACTAATTTTGAAAAGCTGGCAAAGCATTCAGCAAACACTTTTATTGACCAACCTGTTTGTTGGATTGGGCGCAGGCTGTCTGGCTTTTGCGTGTATGTGCATGCAAGGTATTCCACCGGTATTTCAGCAGGTCATGATGGCTTTTTTGTATGTCTTGTCCATGCATACATTGAACAATTATATCAGTCGCAAGGCAGAAAGATACAATTATCCCTATCGGGCAGCATTTTATGAAAAATTTCGATTGCCATTGCTGACAATGGCTTTTTCCGCCGGTCTGGCGGGTTTGATTCTCGCTTATTATCAAGGGCCTGTTGCTTTTATTATTCTATTGACAATGAGCATTTTAGGAATGGCTTATAAAGTCAGGATTTTGCCACCTGGCATGACCGTTTTATATAACATTCAAAAAATTCAGGATATTCCTGGTTCCAAAACCATTCTGATCGCTGTTGCATGGGGAGTTGTAACGTCCATATTGCCATCAATTTCTGCCAATGGAAGCATCACATTTTCGTCACTATCTGTTTTTATGTGGTCAACAGGTCTTGTTTTTGCTCGATCTGCATTTTTTGACCTTCTGGATATACAGGGAAACAGAATTGTCGGCCAGGAAACCCTTCCTGGTCTTCTCGGAGAGAAACGAACAATGAAACTGCTTCGGATTTTAAGTATCACTCTTTTTTTGTGTGGCCCGATATTTTATTTTTTCGGTCTGACTCATGTTACCAGTGTGTTTGTCTGTATTTCTTCAATACTGTTTTATTACTTTATGCAAGTTTTTGAAAAAAAACGGCTCCTTTCCGGTACTCGATTGAATTTTTTCGTTGAAAGCCATTTTATTGTTTGTGGAATAATGGCCTGGATTCCCTGGTGGTTGACAATATAACATGAATCATCGGTCAACGTTTAATGCTTTTAATTTCGCCATTAAGATTGCCATTTCTGCTTCAGCTTTTTCAGCGCGGTGCTTTTCTTTTTCAGCGCGTTGACTTTCTTTTTCAGCGCGGTGCTTTTCTTTTTCGGCGCGTTGACTTTCTTTTTCAGCGCGGTGCTTTTCTTTTTCGGCGCGTTGACTTTCTTTTTCAGCGCGGTGCTTTTCTTTTTCGGCGCGTTGACTTTCTTGTTCAGCGCGCTGTTTTTCATAACCTAACATTTCTTCTGCCGTATCAGCGCGAACTTTTTCAATATCAGCACGAATCTTTTCTTTTGTTCGTTCCTCATCAAGCTCTATAAATGAAAGAAACTTCTGACCATCAGGGTAATAAATTTCAAGATCATCTTGTGAAATATCAAAACGAATCTGAAGTCTTGGGCTGACCCATCCATTCATATTAACAATCTTTTCCAATTGATTGCGAGATCTGATCCAGCCTTCCAGTTTAACCTTGTCAGGATCATAGACATAATATTCTTCAACGCCATATTGCTCATAAAAATTAAACTTTTCTTTCATTTCAGAGGTTGTATTGTTATGTGATAAGATTTCAAAAACAATTTGAGGAGGAATATTCCCCTCTTTCCACTGAAGATATGATCGTCTGTCGCCTTTTGGCCGCCCAAAAGCAACCATGACATCGGGTGCAAGTTTTTTATGAATATTTCCTTTAACGGTATACCAAAATAAATCAGCGGCAATAAAAACATGGTCATCATGGGCAAAAAGACGTTCCAAGTTTTCTTTGATCATAACAATTTTCTTATACTGTACTGTATTATCAGCCATAGGTTTACCATCACTTTCTGGATAAATGATTTCAGATTTGCGTTTTCTTTTCAGTTTTGACCTTTTTTTCAGTCTGTCTTCGGTATGAAAAGCGCTGTAAATGAAAGGATGGTCATTCAGTGCTTTTGTTTCAAATACCGTTGGTGCAGCATTCATCATAAACCTCCAAATTTTTAAACCGGTTGAAAGACACTGTATTCAAGATATTCGGAGAATACCTTATTCATCTTTCTTTTTAGGAGAAGATTTTTATAGATTTGTGTTTATTTGAAAAAAAAAAACAGGTAGTATCGTGTAA
>PEAL01000559.1 GCA_002753725.1 Deltaproteobacteria bacterium | reverse complement strand
TAAGATGCTGAAGATTATTGATATTTTCCTTAATCCGATTTGATTTTTTTTGTGTGTGCAGATTTAAAACACCAAAAACATTGTCCTTTCTCAGCAACGGCATGACAAAAGACTCTCTTATCTCTGACCTTTTTAAAAGATGTTGTATCCGGCTTGCCCCCTTATTTCCTTCGATATGAAACGAAGTATTCTCGCTTGCGGCAACGCCTGAAATTCCCTCCCCCATCTTAACGTGAGCGGCCCTATATTTCTTATCCCTCAGACCCTTTGAAATCTTCACAACCAATTCCTCCCCCTTTTCATCCACCACCATAATCGACCCGCTCTCCGCATCCGTCATCTTCAATGCCACATCAAGCAATGTGCCCAAAAACTCATCCATGGACACCTGCCCAAGATCTGGCTTAGAAGGCTTTTCCATATCAAAATCAAAAACTTCCCCGAAGCCAACGGAAGCTATGAAATTATTTCTCAAAACCTCGCTTAATAAATCCAGAATCGAAGTTATCGCGACATTCGAAAGAACCTTAACCTCACTCAACGCCACCAAAAGATCATCCTCATCCTTAACACCATATTCTTGCGCCATATCAACGTACTGCGAAGGATCCAACCGCTTATGGATCACAACTGGTCCAACAATCACATACGCCAACGGCTTACCATCAGACCACACCGCCTCAACCACCGGGATGGCGAACAAACGCAGATCGTACCTACCTATCAATTCCAAATATTGCCCATACTGCTCAAACTCATCTAAATCGAACGAACTCCCAGAAAAGAGATTAAAGCCAAAACTAGGGTCAGACAACAATTTGCCACCATATCGACCACAACCAGGAGGAACTATCATTTCTCCAAAACTGTCAACAACAAAAACATTGAGCTTAAGCACACAAACGAAGCGTGCCAAAACCCTTGCCCAGTCCTGCTGCCCCACAATCTCATGTAGCCTCTTTTTTATATTCTTTTTATCCATAATTGTAATTCAAAAAAAGCTTAAACCCTAAATTCATTTCGCATTGATTTTATACTTTTTCATTTTATTATACAGCGTTGTTCGATTAATGCCCAAAGACGCGGCCGCCTTCATCCTATTCCAATGACATTCTTCCAAAACAGAGATAATATGCTCTCTTTCAGGCTGCTCGACAGCTTTCTTTAACCTCTTTTCATTTAAAACCTTCTCGGGAACAACATTAAACTTATTGAGATTCGGAACATCCCAAGCATTGACAACCTCAGTCTTCGCCATAATGACGGCTCCCTCAACCGCGTTCTCAAGCTCTCGGATATTGCCTGGCCAATGATACCCTTGAAATAATTTTCTCACTTCCCTAGATACACCCTTAATTTTCTTTCCGTTCGCCTTGCTATACTTTGCGACAAAATGCTCCACAATACCATCTATGTCCTCCAACCTCTCGCGCAACAACGGCATCTGAATGGATATAACATTAATACGATAGTATAAATCTTCCCTGAACTTACCCTCATCAACAAGATCAGACAGATCTTGATTCGTCGCGACAATAATGCGGGCGTCTGTACGCCTCGTCACATTGTCTCCCACTCTCTCAAAAACACCATCCTGAAGAACACGCAACAATTTTACCTGAAGCGCCGGAGAAAAAGAATCAATTTCATCCAAAAAGATAGTGCCTCCCTTGGCATACTCAAACCTTCCCTCTTTATCTTTTATGGCTCCCGTAAACGCCCCCTTCATATGCCCAAACAACTCGCTTTCTAAAAGCGTTTCAGACAAGGCACCGCAACTTATTTCCACAAAGGGTTTTGTTTTACGGTTAACATCTGACTCCCCGATTGCCTTGGCAACCATCCCCTTACCAGTTCCGCTATCTCCTGAAATTAATATCGTCGCGTTCGTGCTCGCCACAGACTCTATCGTATGATAGACACTTTGCATCTTAGGACTGGCACCAATTATTCCACAGAAAGAAGAACGACTCTCACGCGCGATAAACCCGCGCAACTCTTCATTTTCTTTAATGATTTTATTGCGCTGCTCTATTTTGCTGATAATAAGCTTTATTTCATTATCATTAATGGGCTTTGTAATATAATCATAAGCGCCCTGCTTCATCGACTCAACAGCCGTTTCAATAGAACCATACCCGGTAATCAATATGACTTCCGTATTCAACTCTTTTTTCTTAATCTCCATTAGAAGCTCAAGACCATTCATCTCCGGAAGCTTAAAATCAGTTACAACAATATCAATCTTCCCTTTAAACAAAATATTAAGCGCTTCTTCTGCCGTTGATGCCATCTGCACACGATACCCATCAATCCTAAGAATCTCATAAAGAGATTCACGAATCAAAGGCTCATCATCAACAACTAATATTCGAGAATCTTTTTTTAGCATATTTTCCCTTAGCGTTATAGATTATACTTAATCGCACCGTCCCAGAAAATCCAAATTAAGCTGAAACCGGCAAGCTAATAAAGAAAGTTGTCCCTTTTCCTAACTGGCTTTCGACACTTACCTTGCCATTGTACGCCTTAATTATTTCACCCACAATTGTCAACCCTAAACCACAACCTTTTTCCATATCTTTCGTTGTATAAAAAGGCTCAAAGATTTTATCAACTTTTTCAGCCGCAATCCCTGTCCCTGTATCCGCAATATTAATGCTCAACAAACCATCTTCTCGCTTCGCCTCTATTGAAATCGTCCCTCCATCCTCCATCGCTTCGGTTGCGTTTCTCAATAGATTTGTCAAAACACGCTCAAGCCCTAAGTCATTAATTTTAGGCAACTTCTTCTGAACGCACCTCGAAACATGTATATTTTTGCAAGAAATCTCTGTCTGAATATTAGCCAACGACCGATCAAGGACCTTAGCTACCTCCACCTTCTTTTGATGTAAAATTTCATTGCGAGAGCAGGCTAAAAGATTTTTGACGATACTGACCATGCGGTTCAGGCCGTGCCGTACTTCCAATAAATATCCCCGGACCACTTCATCATCTTTAATATGCTCAAGACAAAGATTGGTATACCGCATAACACCGTCTAAAGGATTATTAAACTCATGCGCGATGCCGCCGGCTAATTTTCCAATCGTAGCTAATTTCTCTTGTATAAAAACCTGCCGCTTCAAATTTTCGGCAACCTGATCACTTTTACCCAGCTTG
>PEAL01000558.1 GCA_002753725.1 Deltaproteobacteria bacterium | reverse complement strand
ATAGGATCAAATCGCCATTGAATAATATCAATAATACTCTTTTGTCCTTCAATGATCTTGCCCTCTTCAAATACCTGTTTTCCAGTTTCTGTGTCAATAAAATCAATATATAACATGAATGCTCCTTTCTTAATGATGGGCTTATTATGCAATATTCTGTTTGTTTGTCAATTGTTCATGAAAGTTGGTGACGTTTTTTGTTTTGGGGGCTGCGGGGGCACATCTTGATTATTACATTTTATTTTGGTCAAGCCTGTTGTAAATCGTTTGTTTTTCTTTATTTGTCAGTGATATTCTTTGACTCGTTTCTTCAATTGTTATCTCAGGTCTATTCAGAATAACAACGTCATTTACTTCATAAGGCAACCATCATAGCAGATAAAGTGACCGTCGGGGATTATCCTTTTTCCCCAAATATCTTATTCAAAACCTCAGCTAATTGAGCCTTGGTGTATGGTTTCGGAACGATTCCAGAAAAGCCGTAATCCTCGTAATTTGACATTATGGGATCGGTTGAATAGCCGCTTGAAACGATGGCTTTAACATTGGAATCAATCTTCAATAGTTCAATGATTGTTTTCAATCCCCCCATACCTCCTGGGACGGTAAGATCAAGAATTACCGCATCAAATAAACCTTTGGAAGCTAATGCTTCTTTGTACAGTTCAACAGCTTGTGAACCATCTGTGGCACTGGCAGTCTTATAGCCCATCTTGTTAAGCATTCTTCCCACCATCTTCAAGATGGCTTCTTGATCGTCCATGATCAAAATTTTGCCTTGTCCTTTATGTTCAGATTCAGTCTGTTCGTCATGCTCAATTGAGTTTGTAAAAGAAGCTGGCAGATAGATATTAAAGACCGTTCCCTTTTCGATTTCTGAATATACAGCAATGTGCCCCTCATGCTTTTTGATGATGGAATATGCAGTCGCTAAGCCAAGGCCGCTTCCCTTTTGTTTTGTCGTAAAATATGGCTCAAATATATTTAAAAGGTGATTTTGTGAAATGCCAACACCTTGATCTTCGACTGTAATCCTAATGTATTGTCCGGCGGGTAAAGGGATACCGCTTTTGTTTTCAATATTTTCATTTTCTGTTCGGATGGTAATCGTTCCCCCATTTGGCATTGCCTGATTGGCATTTATTACAAGGTTGTTGACGACCTGATTTATCTGATCGTCATCAACCTCAGAAAGCCATAATTTATCCGATAATTCAAAATTGCATTTCGATTTTGCCCCTCTGACCGAAAAAATAGCTGCATCTCTTATTATTTTGTTTATATCAGCAACTTTCTTAACAGGAGCACCCCCTTTAGAAAAAGTTAGAAGCTGCTGCGTTAAACCTTGAGCTTGTTTTGAAGATTCTTGCATATCAGTAAGAATCTCGTGTAACTCATCATCTTTGCTCAAGCTGCTGAGGGCATATGATATGTTTCCAGTTATAATACCCAGCATATTGTTAAAATCATGAGCGATGCCTCCCGCAAGCGTTCCAATGGCCTCCATTTTTTGGGACTGTTGAAGTTGCTTTTCTAATCGCTTCCGTTCAGTGATATCGACATGTGTGCCTAAAACTCTTGCCCTTTCTCCATTTTCATCCAAAATAACATTTGCCCTTGCAAGGATATCGACCCAGTGGCCGTCCTTATGAAGCATCTTAAATTCATTCTCGAAGCTCTTTCGTTTGCCTTCGATAACCTCATTAAGCATCTCCCAAGATGCTTTGACATCTTCTGGATCAGTTAAGCGTTCCCACTCGGAAAATTCATTTTTAATTTCATGATCTTCATAACCCAATAATTTTTTCCAAACAGGTGAGTAATAAATTTTATTTGTCTTTAGGTTCCAGTCAAAAAGCCCGTCATTGACAGAAAGCATTGCCAATTCAAAACGCTTTCGCTCTTCTAATAGTGCCTCTAAAGCCAATTTTCTCTCTGTAATATCTTCGTGGTTGCCGATCATGTAGACAGCATCACCATTTTCATCTCTTTCAACCACTTTGGCAACCGTTCTCGCCCAACGATAATCACCGCTTTTAGTTCTCAATCGAAATTCATTCTTATATAAATCCGGTTTTTCTTTTAGAAACTTATTGGCAACCTCCAAAGCTCCTTCTCTGTCATCAGGATGTATTAGGTTGACCCAATTTTCAAAATCAGCTGGGAATTCATTGGGTATATAGCCTAACATTTTGTAATACTTTGGGCTGAAATAGAGTTCATTGGTCTTAAAATTCCAAGACCAAATTCCATCTGCAGTAGCATCTAAAGTTAATTGAAGTTCTCTTTCACTGTTACGCAGTTCCTTTTCGACTCTTTTAAACTCAGTAATGTCATTTTTCAAATCCGTAATGTCACGGGCAATGGCAAAGGTCACTCCTTTTTCCAAATTGGGATGACTTACCCAACTCAACCATCTATATCTTCCGTCTTTGCACCGATAACGGTTTTCGAAGTTTATGACTTTAGCTCCCGTCCGCAGCTTCTTGTCAACCATGGTTTGGGTTGCCTCAATGTCATCAGGATGAATGAAATCGGAGAATGGTTTTCCCAACATTTCTTCTTCGGAGTATCCGAGAATTGCTTTGAAAGCAGGGTTGACCTTAATGAAGGTTGCGGTGTTGATATCTGCAATACAAATCATATCAAGTGACATTGAAAATATCTGGGAAAACTCATTTTGAGCCTGTTTACGCTCCACAATTTCACCAATTAATTTTGCAGATACGGCTAAACGCTTCTTAGCGATGTCAATTATAAATTGCGGACGGGGCTCATATGCAGAAGAAAGACTGGATAGTTCATTTATTGAAATACAATATTTTGAAGCAAGTTCTTTCAAGGTGTCAGAGTCGTTGGGTGGGTCTCCATAACCAAAATTAATGGCACCAATGATTTGGTCATTTGCCTTAATGGGTAGCGCATAAATCTGAAGGCCACCATGACACTTGATATCAACTGGATTGCCATTTTCAATTGCAGTTTTCGATGCCTGTGTCCAGCAAGATTCATGGCATAGCCATTTTCCGCATACTAAGGCTTCTTTATTATCATCGGTATTGCATAGTTTTCTTGAAGCAGTGTCCAAAAATTGACACCAGCCTGATGAAAAAATACCAAGCGCATAATCTCCATTTAGTTCATAAACAGCAGAAGAAGTTTCCAAAAGGTCA
>PEAL01000557.1 GCA_002753725.1 Deltaproteobacteria bacterium | reverse complement strand
AGACAAATGGAAACAGAAAGCTAATTTTGCCGGATGGCAAAATTATGGAGGAACGTCTTCTACTTCAAATAGTCACCATGCTTATGTTTATGTCAACTATGTAAATCAAGAAATATGGGAATATTACCCAATACTCGATACTTGGACGCATATAACAGATTATCCCGGCAATCAACTTGCTGCTATTGTTGCACTCGATGATAAACTTTTTTGTAAAGGAACTGAAAATAATGAATTCTGGGAGTATAACTTAGCAACTTCCATTTGGAGCCAAAAGACAGATTTTGGAAAAGTTAATTATTATAATCAAACCTCTGGAATTATTTATAAAGAAAAAATTTATATAGTATCACTTCAAAACTATCCTCAAACAGACATTGATTCTGGAATTTGGCAATATGATACTAATTTAGATACATGGACACATATGTCAAATTATCCAGGGCTAACAGATTATTCACCTGTTGTCGCTGCCAATAATGATTACATTTTTATCGGTTTGGGAAGGATAGAAAGTAGTCAAACATCTGACTGGTGGCGGTATAACCCAACTTCAGAAATTAACACTCTGAAAAATTATGTATCCCCCAACGCAGGTGGAATCATATCAATTTCCCCTTCACAACCCAATTATTGTTATACTGAAAATGTTACGTTAAAGGCAATCCCATCATCAAATTATGTGTTTACAGGATGGTCAGAAAATTCTTGCAACTCAGATTACACATCATGCACCATCGTTATGAATTCAGACAAATCAATAATTGCAAATTTCGAATTTGTACCTTCTTCACCTCTTATTGAATATCAAGGATCATGGCTGCCAATTGCCTCACCTTATACTGTCTCTGGGGTTCATTATGATTCAGAAATACAATTACAAGATAATGGATATCCTGTAATTGCTTATGGGAAAGAAATGGGGAGAGGGGAATCAGGTTATGAAACACATGCTATTCATGTTGTTTGGTGGAATGGAAAAGAATGGATTGGAAAAGACAACTCAAGTATTGATTATGGTATTTCAGATGAAATTAATACACTTGGTGGTATAGGATTAAATTTTTCAATAGATTCTAATGGTTTTCCGCATGTTTCTTGGTTATATAAATATTACAAGACAAACGGTCTAAGCAGAATTTTTTATTCTTTTTTTGATAGCAATACATGGCATTACTTTAATCATTCAAGTTGTGTATATTCTGAAATTGATAGCAACTATGATCGTTTTGCTTTTACCCTTGACTCGAACAATAATCCAATAATTGCATGGGAAGAATCTCACGATACAATAAAACTATTAAAATGGACTGGGGAAAATTGGATTGGCATTGGAGGAAGCGATGAAGAAGCTGGCTTAAATAAATCATATGCTGCGAGTTCTCCCTTTGATATGGCAATCAATCAATACGATAATATTTTTGTAACTTATTTAGATAGAACAATTGATCCAATGAATAATACATGGTGTACATATTTAAAATATTGGGATGGTTCAAAATGGACTGGATTGGGTGGTTCAGATACAGGAGGTGGTTTAGGGATACATCAAGGTTATGCATATATCGCATTGAAAAAAGATGGTTGGCCCATACTCGCTTGGTCAGAAGGCCCAAATATTATTTGTAAGGAATGGACTGGAGAAAAATGGATTAATTTATCAAGTAATATTGATGGAACAGTTTTTTCAGGAAGCTCATTATTAGTGATTTGATTCCAAGTCATGCTAAGGTTAACTTATATGCTGATATTGATGGAGACAATCGAATAACTTTGAGAGATTGTATCTATACTGTAATGTATAGTGTGCATCAAGTTTTGTCACAATAATCCACAGACAACGACCACTGAGTTGAAATTCAACAAGGCCCAAAAAGTGAGAATCAAAAACATAATGAAGGATCAAGGAGGTTGTCTTCTATATCGAGCTATTGATGAGGGAATATTGATTAAAGATACTAAATCAGCATTACTGGGAGATCAAATTGAAGCCTTGTCACAATTCTTTCTGGAAAATGAATCGTGTTTACATTATCGTAATAATATACAGAGGCGTCGAGCTTTTTCAAATCTGTTTATGCTAACATAACATAAAAACATTATAATTAATTATATATAGAGGCTTTTTTATTCAGGCGTAAAAAATTTTTGAGTTATTTTATGCTTATATGAAAATACAAATAAATGTTTTATTTTGTTTTTTTGAAGCTGATACCAGTTTAATTTCATTTGAAACGAAAATTGAAATTGATCCGGAAACAGATAAAGCAATACCAGTTGTAAATCTTAAGATAGACTACAAAAAAGAATCAATTGGTACATATCATACCTTTTTAAACGAAGCGCGGTTGTCTGCATTGGCAATTTCAATTTACTTTGTAAGCATTCGAAAATTATATCAAACGTTGAAGCAAAACAGTTTAAAACTGTTAGTGCTTGATGATTTACTGATAAGCCTTGATATGAGCAATCGTCTAAAGGTTTTAAAAATATTAGAAAATGAATTTTCTGATTTTCAGATTTTCTTTTTAACACATGATAAAGCATTATTTGAATTTTACAAAAATAAAATGACTTGGAAAAAATATGAGTTATATCTCAATGAAAATGATATCATTCCAATGGCTATGGTCAAACAAGGGCAGTCAGAAATTGATCGCGCAAAAGAACACTATGCGAAAAAAGAGTATGATTGTTGCGCTTTACATACAATAAAAATAGAAAATAATTAATTTTATTGGTCTTATCGTTTTATTATTCATATCTAATTGTTCATTTTTATTTTGGACTATTCAGCCAATTTGGACACATGTCCAAATTGGCTGAATAGTATAGAAAATATTTATCATTATTACAGATTGTTAATAAATATAATTAGTTATGGAGATTTTTTCAAATAATACCAATGGCTGAATAGTTTATGAAACCATTACAGATGAGGAAGTAAGAGAGACATCCTGTAAAAGGAAAAGTCAAACCAGATCTAATTATTTTTGATCCACCCTATTTTGACAAATAAAGAACAAATATGACCGAAAAAGTATCTCCAATCTTCCAAGAAATGATTAGAGTGTGGTTATGGTAATCCAAAATTGATCAATTTTTGCCTTTGTGGTAACCGAAAATTGACCACCCTAAATTAATCTTTAGTTTATAGATAGAAAATTATTTTTAACTGTAAACTGGAGGTA
>PEAL01000556.1 GCA_002753725.1 Deltaproteobacteria bacterium | reverse complement strand
CTGTCAGAATTGAAGGGCATACGGATGATAGCCCGCCTAAATCAAAAAGTTTTCCAACAAATTGGGAATTGACAGTTGCTCAATCCTCTGCAATCAGCCGTTTTTTTATTGACCATGGTATGCCCACAAAAAATTTAACTGTAATGGCGTATGCAGATACACGACCTTTGCCTGTTCCTGAAAAGTCAAAAAAGAAAACGAAAAAAAAGACAAAAGCGAGTGATACATTGACAAATGAACGGATAGAAATTTTTATTTCATCGCGCGTTCCTGAGGAAACACCGGCAGTAGCCAGTCAATAATCGCTAAGGAGAAATATAATGGCAAAAGATGAATGTAACTGTGAGGCATGTCCTGAATGGCCGTTATCAATGGCTGACATGATGACCAATCTGCTTTGTTTCTTTGTGTTGTTGGTATCCATTGCCAATTTCGATGAGTCCAAATTTCAAGCCATATCCGATTCTATGGGTGAAGCCATGGGCGGAGAAAACAAAGAAGCCCTGTTCAGTGAATCAGAACAAGCTGAGTTCGAAATGAAACAAACGATTCAGCTGATCATGCAAGATTTAAACGTTCTTTTTGATGGTGACAAAGATATCAAATTGGATTTTCAAAAAAATGCTGTTGCTATCAAAATTCAAGGCGAGGGTTTTTTTAAGCCTGGGCAAGCAGAATTTACGCCAAAAGCCTTTGATATTTTAGAGCGTGTTCGTGGTGTGATGGAGGGTATGCCATTTCCATCCACCGTTGAAGGTCATACGGACAGTGTGCCGACGACATCCTCATTGTATCCATCCAATTGGGAACTATCCGGAGCCCGTGCAGCAGCGGTCGCGCGGTATTTTATTGAACGTGGTTTGGATAAAAATTCAGTCAGAGTTATCGGACGTGCAGATACGATGCCTATTGCTTCAAACAAGACACCCGCCGGTCGTGCTGTCAACAGACGAATCGTCATTTTGGTATCTCCTTCCTGACAAAGAGAGAAATTTATTCATTATGGAATTTTTTTTATGTGTTATTGGCATGACATTAATCATTGAAGGCTTGCCCTATTTTGCATTTCCTGAACAACTCAAAATATGGCTGACAGAAATGCTCGAAATTCCAGACAATATTCTTCGAGGAATGGGATTCTGTTTAATGATGGGTGGGCTTTTCCTGGTTTATTTGGGAAAACGATGACAAATATTTGAAGGGCGCATTCCCAAAAAATCAATCGGACATTTTTAGATATTATTACCATTAAGCACACTGGCCTGCCATCTGCCAAATAATAAAACGGGAAAATTATTTTCCAAGCATTCCTAATCTGTACTAATCCATCAAATCAAATCATTTGACAGCTTCCTTTTTTTGAGATAATCAATGCATACCATTATGACATATCTGGCATATCGTAATTATAACCATATAAATTTATAAATTATTTGACTGGATTTATATAATATGTTTCTTAACGTCCATGTAAAAAAAACACAGATTTCTGAACAAGCAGATCTTTTGTTCCTATCTCACACAACTCCAGCCTATTCATTTGATGAATATCTGGATCTGGTCAAATCATTCCATGGCCACGTCGCCCCCGGACTTGTTATGGGAGGAGTAATGGTTGATCTTGCCCTGAAAGAACTTCCTCAACACATTTTATTTGATGCCTGTTGCGAAACATACAATTGCTTACCAGATGCTATCCAGTTGCTGACGCCCTGTACTATTGGAAATGGCTGGTTAAAATTGTTTGATTTTGGACGTTTTGCTATTTCACTGTTTGATAAATATCAGGGCGATGGGGTTCGCATTTCTGTTGATTTTCAAAAATTAGACTGCTGGAATGAAATCAAAAGCTGGTTTTTAAAATTAAAACCCAAAAAAGATCAGGATTCCGAACGATTACTTGAAGAAATTCGTCAGGCTGGTCATGATCTTTACCAGATTGATTTAGTACATATGCATTCGGAACAGTTGATCAAAAGAAGTCTGGGCAAAATAAGCATTTGTTCTGTCTGCAAAGAACCTTATCCTGCTAAACATGGAAAAATATGCAGATCCTGCCAGGGAGATTCTCCTTATTTGACCGCAGAACAACCGGTCAAAGATTTATATAATTATACCCAAAAACTCAAAAAAGTTCCTGTCAACCTGAGTGAAGGCATGAAAGCCATTCATGATATGACTCAAATTATCCCTGGAAAAATAAAAGGCCCTGCCATAAAACGCGGTCAATCAATCACGGTTGGGGATATCTGCCGACTTCAGCAAATGGGCAGGCAATATATTTATGAAGAATCTTGTTCTGAAGATTTCACCGATCATATCCATGAAAATGAAGTTGCACGAACATTTGCAGATGTTATGGCTGGAGATGGGGTTATATATGATGATGAACCTCATGAAGGTAAAATCGATTTTATTGCCCAAAGAGATGGGCTTTTAATTGTAGACAAGTCAAGATTAGAATCTTTCAACCTGGTGCAGGGTGTCATGTGTGCCACCCGAAAAAGTTACTCAATTGTTCAAAAAGATAGAAAATTAGGCGGAACAAGAGCCATACCCCTCTATCTGCCTGAAACAGAATTTTTACAAGCAATGACTATTCTTGATGGACAACCGCTGCTGAAAGTATTGCCACTTCGAAAAGCCAAAATTGGCATACTGGTGACTGGCACAGAAGTTTTTCAAGGATTGATAAACGATCAATTTATACCCATTATTACAGCAAAAACAATAAAACTGGGATGTACAATTATCAAGTCGATTATTGTTCCGGATGAACGAAAGGACATACAAAACAGTATCGATGAACTCATTCAATCCGGAGCTGATCTTATTATCACCACCGCAGGTTTATCTGTTGATCCAGATGATGTCACCCGATTGGGCTTAGAGGATGCAGGAGCAACCAGCATATTGTATGGAATACCTGTTTTGCCCGGTGCCATGACACTGCTTGCAAACATCGGTCATGTTCAGATTATTGGGGTTCCTGCATGTGCGCTATTTTTTCCGACAACCAGTTTTGATTTGCTGCTACCAAGATTGCTGGCTGGCATCCGCATTACCCGTAAGGATTTAGCACAACTGGGACACGGTGCTTTTTGCTGGGGATGTAAGAAATGTACGTTTCCCAAGTGCAATTTTGGAAAAGATTAATACCATTCCTAAGGAGGTTTATTTATGAATACCATCAA
>PEAL01000555.1 GCA_002753725.1 Deltaproteobacteria bacterium | reverse complement strand
GACATATATTGGTATGGGATATAAAGAAATGGTTGGATTTATCATTTTTGTCCTGGTGTTAGTATTTCTTCCTGGTGGATTAAAACGACTTACAAAGATTTAGGGGGTGGCTGATGAATAAAAAAATTCAACTATATATTGGACTAACAAGTGCTTTTTTACTACTTCCATTGGTTGTTCAATCAGATTATTATCTTCATTTAATTATAATTTCTTTAATGTGGGTAGTGATAGGATCATCATGGAATTTATTAGCAGGCTATACCGGACAAGTATCCTTTGGCCATGCGATATTCTTTGGTACAGGTGCATATACGTCAGGCATATTGTGGACAAAATTATCAATCTCACCTTTTTGGGGTATGCTATGTGGTGGCTTTACAGCCATGATAATAGCATTGTTTGTGGGGTGGATTTGTTTTCGATTGAAAGGGCCTTACTTTGCATTAGCCACACTTGCTGGTGGAGAAATTATAAGATTAGTGGCAACCAACTGGGAATCATTAACTGAGGGCATGGTTGGTATTTTAATCCTTCAGAATTTTAGAAGTAAGCTCCCGTATTATTATATTATTTTGTTAATTGCAGGATTATGTATTTTCTGTATTGATCGCGTCATGCATTCAAAGTGGGGATATTATTTTATTTCAATTAGAGAAAACCAGGATGCAGCAGAATCGATTGGGATTAATACATCGTTATACAAAAATGTATCATTGCAAATCAGTGCATTTTTTACAGGATCAGCAGGCGCATTTTATATGAATTATATGGGCTTTATTGATCCTGAAGTTGTTTTTTCACTTCATTATATATCAATCATGGCCATATTAGTGGGCATTGTTGGAGGGGTTGCAACAATTTTAGGCCCGGCAGTTGGCGCATTTGTAATGGTTGGCATTCAGGAAACATTTCGGAGTTCATTTTTTGGATTAGGGCCCAAATGGATCAGTCAAGCGCATGCGCTTGTATTTGGGTTGCTGGTAATATTTGTCATTATGTTTATGGCAAATGGCATTGTTGGTGATTGGTCTAAAATAAAAAAATTGTACGATAAAATATTTTTGTACTTCCATAACAAGGAAGGAAAGGAACCAGTGGATTCGCTAATGGATAGCCGCTGAGTATGAGCTTTTGTTTATTTTTGGAATAATTAGGTGATCAGTGAGGAGCATCATGGTACTACTTGAATTGAAAAATGTATCGAAAAATTTTGGGGGACTTCAAGCGTTAAATAATGTGTCGTTTCATGTGAAACAAGGTGAGGTATTTGGATTAATTGGGCCAAATGGATCAGGAAAAACAACGTTATTTAATTGTATCAATCAATTTTTTCCAGTATCCAATGGTCAAATTGAATTCATGGGTAAAAGTATTCTTAAGTTAAAACCTTATCATATTTGCAGATTAGGGATTGCACGTACCTTTCAAATTGTCAAACCTTTATCAAGAATGACTGTGTTGGAAAATATTATTGCGTCAACTTTTTGTCATACACGAAAAATGGATCAAGCCAGACATGAAGCAGAAGAAATTTTACATTTTTGTGGATTATCTGTTTATAAAGATCAATTGTCAAAGGGCTTACCCATTGGTGGCAGAAAAAGACTTGAAATTGCACGTGCTCTGGCAACAAAACCTAAATTATTACTATTAGATGAAACCGCTGCAGGATTAAATCCATCCGAATTAGAAGAAGCCATTCTGTTAATTCAAAAAATTAAAGAAAATGGGGTGACGATTCTTGTGGTTGAGCATATTATGAGGTTTATTTTAACAATTTCTGATCGTATTCATGCAATCAGCTTTGGACAAACGATTGCACAAGGCGCACCTGACGAAGTTATTAATGATCAAAAAGTAATCAATGCTTATCTGGGAGAACAATATGCTGGTGCTTGATAAAATTCATGTGTATTATGGAGATCTCCATATTCTTAAAGATGTATCCTTGACAATCAATGCAAACGAAATATTTGCACTGGTGGGTGCCAATGGCGCAGGAAAATCAACGACAATTAGGACAATATCCGGTATATTAAAAAATACAAAGGGACAAATATTATTTAATGGAGATCGAATCGATGTGCTTCATGCTCATGAAATTGTTGGTAAAGGAATTATCCATGTTCCTGAAGGTCGACGATTATTTTCTGAAATGACAGTTGAAGAAAACCTGATTATGGGGTCTTTATGTGAAGAGGCAAAGAATAAACGAAGTCAAACAATAGAGTATGTATACTCCTTATTTCCAGTGATTAAACAACGACGTAACCAATTAGCAGGGACACTGTCAGGCGGTGAACAACAAATGGTTGCTGTTGGACGTGGTCTCATGGGATTACCCAAATTAATGATGTTTGATGAACCCTCTTTAGGACTAGCGCCAATTATCGTTCAAGAATTAATGAATCTCATTAAAAAAGTGAATCAAGAAGGTGTCACAGTTTTAATTGTCGAGCAAAATGTCAATCAAACACTTTCCATGTGTGACAGAGCATGTATTATTGAAAATGGAAGCATTGTTCTACATGGTACAGGAAAAGAGCTACTAGCCGATCCTCATGTAAAAACTGCTTATCTTGGATTATAGAGTGTTGTTGATTATATACATTAATAATCAATAAATGAGCAACCATGAAACGTTTTGCGATTCATAAAGATACTATTCATGGAGAACAGGTTATATTAAAGGGAGCAGATGTTCATCACATTCGAGATGTTCTCCGGTGCAAAGTTGGTGACACATTATGTTTATTTGATTCACATCAAAAAGAATATCAAGCCAGGATTATTTCGATTTCTTCAACTGAGATTATATTTCATATTGAGGACTTTAAACTCAGTAATACTGAATCCCACCTTAAAATCACGTTAGCTCAGTCAATGGTAAAAGAACGAAAAATGGAAACCATTATTCGACAAGCAACAGAGCTGGGAATTTTTTCATTTATTCCATTTTATTCAGAACGTTCTATTCCTATATTTAAATCAGATCGAATACAAAATCGACTCCAACGATGGCAAAAAATTGTGTATGAATCCATTAAGCAATGTCGACGAACTATTTCACCATTAATTCATCCACCCATAGAATTTTCTCAACTGATTCAAACAACATCTTATTCAAGTAAGATACTATTCTGGGAAAATGCCTCAGTCAATTTGTCGCATTTGTCTTCCAATGATCATATAGAGTCAA
>PEAL01000006.1 GCA_002753725.1 Deltaproteobacteria bacterium | reverse complement strand
ACGACGAAGGGTGTGGAAAAGGATGATCGAACGCGAGCAATTGAAGATGAAGAGATCGCTATTTTGGAAAAAAATCGAGATGATGAGCTTCGTATCCTTGAAGAGTCTGTAAGAGCCGAAATTCAAAGCATGCTTACGGATCAGATATGCATCGCTACACTGAAAAAAGGAAAGAATCTTTTGATTCAAAAGGGGACAACGCTCACACCGGACATTCTTTCAGATATTCCGTTACATCACCTTGAAACCCTGAGTTTAAAAGATCCTGAACACTCTGAACACTTGCATGAACTTCTGAAAAAATATCGTGATCAGCAAGAAAAGAGCCGGGAAAGATTTGAAGAAAAAGTTACGCGTTATGAAAAAGGTGATGATCTGCCACCTGGTGTGATTAAAATGGTCAAAGTCTATGTTGCAATGAAACGAAAGCTTTCAGTGGGTGATAAAATGGCAGGACGTCATGGAAATAAAGGTGTTGTTTCCAGAATTTTACCCCAGGAAGATATGCCCTATTTCAGTGATGGAACCCCAGTTGATATGGTTTTGAACCCCTTGGGTGTTCCCTCTCGAATGAATGTTGGTCAAATACTTGAAATACATCTTGGGCGTGCAGCGCGAGAATTGGGGCGAGATATATCTAAACTTCTTGAACAGCAATCATTTCAAGAATTAAAAGAAAAATTCAAACGAATTTTTTCAACAAAAAAAGTAACGGAAATAACGCTACCCACAGGGCCTACAGTGGATTATATTGAAGACTTGTCAAATGATGAGCTGGCTGAACTATCAAAATACTATGAAAATGGTGTACACATGGCAACACCCGTCTTTGATGGTGCTCATGAAAATGAAATCAAAAATCTTCTTGGCGAGGTCTCTGAACCGACAACGGCTCAGGCAAGATTATTTGATGGACGAACGGGCTTTCCATTTAAAGGCAAAGTAACTGTTGGCATTATGTACATGCTGAAATTGCACCATTTGGTTGATGATAAAATTCATGCAAGATCTATAGGACCTTACTCTCTGGTTACCCAGCAGCCTCTGGGAGGAAAAGCACAATTTGGTGGTCAGCGTCTGGGGGAAATGGAAGTATGGGCAATGGAAGCATATGGAGCAGCCCATGCGCTTCAGGAGTTCATTACGGTAAAATCAGATGACATGGCAGGGCGAACCCGAATGTATGAGAAAATTGTCAAAGGACAGAATATGCTGGAACCAGGCTTACCAGAATCGTTCCGTGTATTGAAAAAAGAGTTGCAAAGTTTGGGGCTTGATATTGCCTTGCTTGAGGAATAGAAAAAAGAAACACTGATTCTAACGGACTAGAAAAGTTGTTCAGTTGGGTTGCTTAATAAAGAAAATAACACCTTTTTTTTGATCCATAATTATGATCTATGAAAGGGAACCTATGGAAACCTTATACGATTTTTTCGCAAAACCAAAAGATCCAAAGCAGTACACAGGGGTAAGAATTCGACTCTCTTCTCCTGAACAAATTCGTGAACGTTCATATGGTGAAATAAAGAAACCAGAAACAATTAACTACCGAACATTCAAGCCGGAACGTGATGGGCTTTTTTGTGCGAAAATTTTTGGACCCACCCGTGATTATGAATGTAACTGCGGAAAATACAAACGAATGAAACATCGGGGGGTTGTCTGTGAAAAATGCGGCGTTGAGGTCATCCAATCCAGGGTCAGGCGTGAACGCATGGGGCATATTGAATTGGCAACCTCCATTGCCCATGTTTGGTTTTTAAAAAGTTTACCTAGTAAAATCGGTAGTTTGCTTGATTTTACGCTTAAAAATATTGAACGTATTTTATATTTTGATTCATACGTGGTTATTGATCCCAAAGAAACTGATTTGAAAAAGTTTGAATTGCTTTCAGAAGAAAAATATCGTGAAGCCGTTGATCAGTATGGATATGATCGTTTTGATGCGGACATGGGAGCTGAGGCTATCAAACGTTTGTTTTCAGAGATCGATCTGGAAAAGCTGTATGCAGAGTTACGAAAAGAAATCCAAAAAACAACCTCAGATGCCAAACGCAAAAAACTGTCCAAACGGCTTAAAATTATCGACTGTTTTATGGAATCTGGCGTTGATCCTGCCTGGATGATCATGGATGTTATCCCTGTGTTACCTCCGGATTTACGACCCTTAGTTCCTCTAGAGGGGGGACGCTTTGCAACATCAGATTTAAATGATCTTTATAGAAGGGTCATCAATCGTAATAACCGCCTGAAACGATTAATGGAATTAAAAGCTCCAGATATTATTGTCAGAAACGAAAAACGAATGCTGCAAGAAGCTGTTGATGTTTTATTTGACAATGGGCGCCAGGGACGCGTCATTACAGGCACGAATAAGCGACCACTGAAATCTTTGAGCGATACATTAAAAGGTAAACAAGGGCGATTTCGGCAAAACTTATTGGGAAAACGTGTTGATTACTCAGGTCGAACAGTTATAACCATTGGACCGAACCTAAGATTGCACCAATGTGGCCTTCCTAAAAAAATGGCTCTGGAGTTATTCAAACCTTTTATCTATTATCGACTTGAGAAAAAAGGATTGGTCTCCACTGTCAAAAGTGCCAAAAAGATGGTGGATAAAGAAACCCCAGAAGTTTGGGATACACTGGATGAAGTTGTAAAAGAATATCCCATCTTGTTAAACCGTGCACCAACTCTTCACCGTTTGGGAATTCAAGCCTTTGAACCAATATTGATTGAAGGCAAGGCGATTCAACTTCACCCCTTGGTTTGTACCGCATTTAATGCTGATTTTGATGGCGACCAGATGGCCGTTCATATTCCACTATCTGTTGAGTCACAGATTGAAGCGCGAATATTGATGCTATCAAGTAATAATATTTTATCGCCGGCAAATGGAAGTCCTATTGTGGTTCCCACTCAAGATATCGTTTTGGGTATCTACTTTATGACACGAAGTGTTAGTAGCAGCCGTGGTGCTGGAAAATCTTTTTGCAGTCTGGATGAGGTACGTTCAGCTTACGATGCTGAAACCGTTGACCTTCACGCGCCAATCACCGTTCGAATCAATGGGAAAAAGTATGAAACCACTGTTGGACGTGTTCTTTTTTATGAGATCATGCCTCAGGAGCAACTCGTACTCGTTCGACATATCATGCTATATTCTTCAGATGAAGCACAAGAAATTCTTTCAATGGCTCAACATGGAAAAGGTACTTTTTTAGAATTGTGTAAAAAATATTCCCGAAGTCGGGATCGTGTTCGAAACGGAGATTTAGGCATTCTCAGACGAGATGAACTTCAACGATTGTTTCGGCTGAAAAAGCAACATGTCGATTCTATCATGAACCTGAATCCTGGTGAGATAAGCGATATTGTTGAGACAAAAGAAGAATTTCATGTTTTTAAAATGCTAAATAAGCGGTTTGAAATTCCTTTTGAAAAAGTCAACCGAGTAATGGATAAAAAAGCTTTGCGAGATTTGGTGGATTATGCATACCGAACACTTGGATCAAAATCAACCGTCATCCTTTCTGATAGAATAAAAGATTTGGGATATGCTTATGCTACCATCGGTGGTGTGTCTATTTCCATTGATGATATGATTGTGCCGTCAGCAAAGTGGGAAATATTGACTGAAGCAGAAAACCAGGTCAATGAAATCGACAATCAATACTCTGAAGGTTTAATTACGCAAGGTGAAAAATACAATAAGGTCGTTGATATCTGGTCCAGAGCAACAGATAATGTTGCCAATGCCATGATGGTTGAAATGAAAAATCAACCGATCGTGGATGAAAACAACCAGATCCTTCTTGATGAACACCAAAAACCCATCGTTGAAGACAGCTTCAATCCTATCTACATGATGGCGGATTCTGGATCTCGTGGTAGTAAGGATCAGATGCGTCAGCTTGCAGGTATGCGTGGTTTGATGGCTAAGCCATCTGGCGAAATTATTGAAACACCAATTACTGCAAATTTTAGAGAGGGGTTGAGCGTTCTTCAATATTTTATTTCAACACATGGCGCACGAAAAGGTCTTGCAGATACTGCACTAAAAACAGCCAATTCAGGCTACCTCACACGTCGGTTGGCTGATGTTGCTCAGGATTGTATTGTATCAGAAGTGGATTGTGGCACTGTTATTGGTGTTGAAGTTGAGCCATTAATGGAAGGTGGAGAAATTATTCAACGGCTTGGTGAACGGTTGCTTGGACGAACATCGGTCGAAGATATTGTTGATCCATTTACAGATGAACTTATCGTAAAGTCCGGCGATGAAATTGATGAAGCTATCGTACAGAAAGTTGAAAATGCCGGTTTTACAAAAATAAAAATCCGTTCAGTACTTACTTGCCGAACGCATCGTGGAGTTTGCGCAAAATGTTATGGACGAGACCTCGCACATGGGCATCTTGTTGAAATTGGACAGGCGGTTGGTATATTGGCTGCACAGTCCATTGGTGAACCCGGAACGCAGTTGACCATGCGTACATTTCATATTGGTGGAACAGCAAGCCGAAGGGTAGAGCAGGCTGATATCAGGGCTCATGTTGAAGGGTGTGTTCGATCCGTGGACTTGAATGTTGTTCAACGTATTAAAGAAGATGGATCTCCTGGCGATTTTGTCGTCATGAACCGTCGCGGCGGTGAGTTTATCATTGAGAGCGAGAAAGGACGTGAACGTGAACGATGTCCAGTTATCTATGGAGCGCAGGTAAAAGTAAAAGATGGTGATATCGTCCAGCCTGGAGATGTTCTGGCTGCCTGGGATCCTTTCACAACACCTATTTTGACAGAAGTCGATGGTATTGTAAAATTTGATGATATTGTTATTGGTAAAACAATGCAGGAGAAAGTAGACCCTGTTACCGGAAAATCCAGCCAGATGATCGTTGAATATAAGGAAGGTGAAGTTCGACCCAGAATTTCCATAAAAGATAAATCTGGAAAAACTGCGCGACTTAAACGGTTAGAAAGTAAACAAAGTTCTGATGGATCTGGTCTAGCAAGATATTACCTTCCTGTTGATGCCATCTTGCTGGTTGAAGAAGGTGAAGATGTCAATGCAGGCGATATTATTGCCAAACTTCCTAGAGCAACAACCAAAACAAAAGATATTACAGGTGGTTTGCCCAGAGTAGCGGAATTGTTTGAGGTTAGAAAACCCAAAGAAAATGCAGTATTAAGCGAAATTGATGGCTATGTTTCCATTTCAAAAGGGACAAAAGGTAAGCAAAAAATTACGGTTACACCGGTTGATGTAGGCGATAAAAAAGAATATTTGATACCAAGAGGTAAACATATCAATGTTTACGATGGAGACTATGTTCGGTCAGGTGATCCTCTCGTCAGTGGTGCGGCAAACCCGCAAGATATATTAAATATACAGGGTGAAGTTGCTCTTGCAAGATACTTAGTGAATGAAGTACAGGAAGTTTATAGACTTCAGGGCGTTCGAATTAATGACAAACATATTGAAGTTATCGTGCGACAAATGATGCGTTGTTTTAGAATTACAGAAGTTGGTGATACTAACTTCATTCTTGAAGAGCAAGTTGAGCGCGGTCGTTTTGAAGAACAAAACCGAATGACCGTAGAAAAAGGTGGTGAACCTGCCAAAGCAGAGCCCCTGATTTTGGGAATTACAAAAGCTTCGTTAAGCACAGAAAGCTTTATTTCAGCAGCATCATTTCAGGAAACAACACGAGTGTTAACTGATGCAAGTATTGCTGGTACTTTGGATCAACTCAGAGGATTAAAAGAAAATGTAATAATGGGACGAATGATACCCGCAGGAACAGGTACACGATTCTACTCAGAAATCGAGCCCACCCTGGAAGCGGACGAAGACCTGGCATAATGATAGGATGCTGTTGGAGTGGAGTGAATATTCTAAATTAACTTATTCCACCAAGCCTTAATTACAAGCCGGTTGACGATAATTACCCAAAAAAGAAGCAGACGATTAAGTTTTCTGTTGACATCGTCAAAATGATAGGATACAAAGTCTTTTTATTTATTTCGATCAAACGACTTTAAAAAGTAAGAGATTAAAATGCCAACAATCAATCAGCTCGTAAGAAAAGGGCGCGAAAAATTAAAGAAAAAAACGAACACACCTGCTTTGAAGGGCTCACCGCAAAAGCGCGGTGTGTGTACTCGCGTATATACATCGACACCTAAAAAGCCAAACTCAGCATTAAGAAAAGTTGCTCGTGTTCGTTTAACAACAGGGGTTGAAGTGACAGCGTACATTCCTGGGGTTGGACATAACTTGCAGGAGCATTCAGTTGTTCTCGTTCGTGGCGGCCGTGTAAAAGATTTACCTGGTGTTCGATACCATATTGTTCGTGGAACTTTGGATACTCTGGGCGTTCAAGATAGAAAGCAAGGCCGATCCAAATATGGGGCAAAGAAGCCCAAATAGGTTGTTTACGTGCGAATATACGTTAATTAAGGATGCAAATAGACAAAACAAGAAAATTTCTTGAGCTGTTTATAGATGGAATAAAGGTGTTCTATGCCAAGAAGAGGTGATGTACCAAAAAGGCTGATTTTGCCAGATCCAAAACATAAGAGTAAATTGGTTTCCCGATTTATAAACTCTATAATGAAAAATGGAAAAAAAAGTCTGGCTGAATCAATTCTGTATTCTGCTTTTGATGTTATTGAAGAAAAAAGTAAGAAGCCGCCGCTTGAAGTGTTTGAAAAAGCAATGGATAATGTTAAACCCTACATTGAAGTCAAATCAAGACGCGTTGGAGGGTCAACATATCAGGTACCTACTGAAGTTCGCTCTTCTCGTCAGGTTGCCTTGGCTATTCGCTGGATTCTGGATGCATCTCGAAAACGTGGAGAAAATGGGATGTCGAACAAGCTGGCCTCGGAACTGTTGGATGCAGCTAATCAAAGGGGTTCCTCGGTAAAGAAAAGAGAAGACACTCATAAAATGGCAGAGGCCAATAAAGCATTTGCACATTATCATTGGTAATAGAAACGATATTTAATGATTAAGGCTCACATTTTTTTGCGTAATTATAAAAACGCATAGAGCTTTCAGTTTTCATAATCCGTTTTTTTAAAAAGGGGGAGACATGGCTAAGGACAAATTTGAACGAAGTAAACCACATGTAAATGTTGGCACTATAGGTCATATTGATCACGGAAAAACAACTCTGACTGCAGCAATAACCAAACACATGGGGTTAAGAGGAATGGCAAAATTCGTTCCATTTGACCAAATTGATAAAGCGCCAGAAGAAAAAGCGCGCGGTATAACAATCGCAACAGCCCATGTGGAATATGAAACAAAAAATAGACATTATGCACATGTTGATTGCCCTGGACATGCTGATTATATAAAAAATATGATTACGGGTGCTGCACAAATGGATGGTGCTATTCTTGTTGTTGGTGCTGATGATGGCCCTATGCCACAAACAAGAGAGCATATACTCCTTGCTCGTCAGGTGGGTGTTCCAAAAATTGTTGTCTTCTTAAATAAATGCGACATGGTGGATGATGAAGAGTTGATTGAACTCGTAGAACTTGAACTAAGAGAACTGCTGGACAAATATGAATTTCCTGGTGATGAGACCCCTATCATAAAAGGCAGTGCTTTAAAAGCGCTTGAAAGTGATGATAATGATAGTGAAGAAGCCAAGTGTATCTTTGAATTAATGGATGCCATTGATTCATATATTCCTGAACCTGTTCGCGATTTGGATAAACCCTTTTTAATGCCTATTGAAGATGTTTTCAGTATTTCAGGCAGGGGAACGGTTGTAACGGGTCGTGTTGAACGTGGTATTGTTCGTATGGGTGGAGAAATCGAAATTGTTGGTATCAAACCAACTGTGAAAACCGTTTGCACAGGTGTTGAAATGTTCAGAAAAATTCTGGATGAAGGACGTGCAGGTGATAATATTGGCGTTTTGCTTCGCGGTACTAAAAGAGAAGACGTTGAACGTGGACAAGTACTGGCTGTACCTAAATCCATTACACCACATACAAAGTTCAAGGCAGAAGTCTATGTCCTGAGTAAAGAAGAAGGTGGTAGACATACACCTTTCTTTAAAGGGTACAGACCTCAATTTTATTTTAGGACCACAGACGTTACGGGTGTTGTTGAACTTCCGGAAAATGTCGAAATGGTTATGCCTGGTGACAATGTCTCGGTTTCAGCGGAACTTATTACACCGATTGCAATGGAAAAGGAACTCCGTTTTGCAATTAGAGAAGGTGGACGGACCGTTGGTGCAGGTGTTGTGAGCGAGATAATTGAGTAGGAAATGATAAAATGAATCCAAAAATACGTATTCGCTTAAAAGCTTATGATCACCGTTTGTTGGATCAATCAACAAATGACATCGTAGACACGGCAAAGCGGACGGGTGCAAGAGTCATTGGACCTATACCATTGCCGACAAGAACAAACAAATATTGTGTGTTACGCTCACCACATATAGATAAAAAATCGAGAGAACAGTTTGAGATAAGAACACATAAACGACTTCTTGATATTCTTGAACCAACGCAGCAGACAGTTGATGCTTTGATGAAACTTGATCTTTCGGCCGGTGTTGATGTTGAGATCAAAACGTAAATTGGGATGATAGAAAAATAATTCAAGTATAGATTGATGTATAGAGGTAAGTAAAATGGCAAAAGGCAAAGGTCTTATTGGACAAAAATTAGGAATGACATCCTTATTTACAAATACAGGCGATCAGATTCCTGTCACTGTAATTAGTGCCGGGCCATGTGTTGTGACGCAGATAAAAACAATGGCAACAGATGGATATAACAGTATTCAAGTGGGCTTTGGTGAAAAAAAGGCAAAAAATATCAATAAACCACTTAAAGGCCACTTTGAAAAGAGTGGTGGTGGACGATACTCAAAACTAAAAGAATTTAAAATCAGTGACCCTGAAATTTTCAAACTTGGGCAGGCCATTAACATAAAAGATATCTTTGACATTGGTGATAAAGTTAAAATAAGTGGCACAACCAAAGGTAGAGGCTTTTCAGGTGTTATAAAACGGCACGGTTTTCACGGTGGAAAAAAAACACACGGCAGCATGAGTCACAGAATTCCTGGGTCAATTGGTTGCAGTGCAACTCCTGGGCGCGTTATTAAAGGTAAGAAGATGCCGGGCCAATATGGTAACACGAAAAATACAGTAAAGAATGTGGAAATTATTGATATTCGTCCAGAGAATAATTTAATTCTCATCAAGGGAGCAATACCCGGTCATAACAAAGGGCTTATTGAACTGTATAAGCAAGGTGCATAATCATCACCACATTTAGAGAAAGATGATATAAGGAATAAAAAAATGCTTTCCATTGATGTTCATAATATAAAGGGTGAAAAAGTAGATGAGATTACTTTGGAGGAAAACTTATTCAAAGTGCCTATCAAAGCAGATATTCTTCACAGTGTCGTAACCATGCAATTGACGAACAGACGATCTGGATGTGCCAAAGTCAAAAACAGGTCCGATGTTCGTGGCAGTGGCAAAAAGCTATATCGGCAAAAAGGAACGGGTAATGCGAGACCTGGTGATATAAAGTCCCCTTTAAGACGTGGCGGTGGTGTAATTTTTGGTCCACAAGGAAAAACCTACAACTATAAAGTTCCAAAACGTGTCAAAAAAATGGCACTTCAGATGGCAATTTCTTCTAAAATTAGTGAAGAGAAGCTACTTATTCTAGATGCATTTGAAATGCCTGAGATCAAGACCAAAACATTTGTTCAAATTATTGATGGTTTAAATATTGACTCTGCACTTATTGTAACGCATAATGAGAATACCAATTTGGATTTGTCTTCACGCAATTGCCCTTTTGTAAAGCTTATACATTCAAATGGTTTGAATGTATATGATATATTAAACTATAAACATTTGATCGTTTTGCAACCGGCAATTGGACAGATAAAAGATCGAGTCCGGCAAGACTAATTGTTCCTGGACGAAAACGAGTAAAGAAAGGAAAATATTCATGGATACCCATCATATTATTATCAGACCGATTGTAACAGAAAAAACGATTGGGTTAAGAGATGCCATGAATCAAATTGTTTTTGAAGTTCACCGAGATGCGAATCGCATTCAAATCAGAAACTCAATTGAAGAAATATTTAAAGTCCGTGTTGAATCAGTTAATACACTTCTTGTCAATGGTAAGCGTAAACGAAGAGGTCGAATTATCGGTAAAAGAAGAGATTGGAAAAAAGCAATTGTTACTTTAGCTGCCGGTGATAAAGTTGAGTTTTTTGAAGGTGTATAATAAGGAGTAATTATTATGGCGGTAAAACGAGTAAAACCAACATCACCCGGACGACGATTCCAGGTTTATTCAGCGTTTGATGAGATAACCAAAAAAACACCTGAAAAGAGCTTAATAAAGAAGATTAAAAAGACAGGTGGAAGAAATGCAAATGGCCGGATTACGTGCAGGCATAGAGGTGGCGGTCAAAAAAGACAATACCGAATAATTGATTTCAAAAGGGATAAAGATGGGATTCCTGCAAAGGTCGCAGCTATTGAATATGATCCAAATCGAACAGCAAGAATTGCACTGCTTCATTACGTTGATGGTGAAAAACGATATATTATTTCTCCTCTGAAATTAAATGTGGGTGATATGGTAATGTCTGGAGAAGAAGCTGATATTAAACCAGGTAATTGTCTTCCCCTTTCTAAAATTCCACTTGGGACGCACATTCATAATATAGAGATGAAGATTGGAAAAGGCGGCCAAATTGTACGAACTGCTGGCGGCTTTGCACAACTGATCGCTAAAGAAGGCAAGTACGCTCAAATAAAGCTACCATCAGGTGAAGTGAGAATGTTTCTTCTAATGTGTAAAGCCACAATCGGACAAATTGGAAATGTTGAACAAGAAAATATTGATTTGGGTAAAGCAGGAAGGAAACGCTGGCTGGGCAGGCGACCCAAAGTTAGAGGTGTGGCAATGAATCCAGTTGACCATCCAATGGGGGGTGGTGAAGGTCGATCATCAGGTGGTCGTCATCCATGTTCACCTTGGGGGGTACCAAGTAAAGGATATCGGACAAGAAAAAATCGAGCAACTGATCGATTTATTATTAAACGGAGAAAAAAATAAGTACATTAAACGTGTATTTATTGTTCATCATTTAGGAGTACCTTATGCCACGATCGATCAAAAAAGGACCATTTATCGATGATTCGCTTATAAAAAAAGTCATTGATGCACAGAACTCTAGAAGTAATAAAGTTATAAAAACGTGGTCGCGAAGATCTACAATCGTTCCAGAGATGGTTGGACTGACACTTGCTATTCATAATGGCAAAAAGTTTGTGCCAATATTTGTCACGGAAAATATGGTTGGTCATAAGCTTGGTGAATTCTCACCAACCCGAACATTTTATGGGCATGCTGGTGACAAAAAGACGCGCTTGAAGAAAAAGTAAAACAACGAAAGATACAAGAGGAACATCATGGAAGCACGTGCCGTTGCAAAATATATGAGAATATCACCACAAAAAGTTAGAAAACTTGCTCAGGTGGTCAAGGGGAAAAAAGTAGAAGCTGGGCTTGATATTCTGAAATTTATGCCACAAAAAGCTTCAGGGATGGTTCATAAAGTAATAAATTCCGCTGTTTCGAATGCCACAACTAAGAATGATGCAGTTGATGTTGATGATTTAATTATCAAAAATGTCTATGTTGATCAGGGGCCAACACTAAAAAGATTTCGTGCGCGTGCACGGGGTCGTGGAACACGAATTTTAAAAAGAACCAGTCATATTACTGTTATTTTATCTGAAGATACAGTTTAAAAAGGAGGTATGGCTTGGGCCAAAAAGTAAATCCAATCGGCTTACGTTTAGGGATTGTTAAAACATGGGATTCCCGCTGGTTTGCTGAAAAAAAATATGCTGAATATATTCTTGAAGATTATAATATTCGTAAATTTATAAAAAAGAAATTATATCATGCTGGGATATCGAAAATTGAAATTGAAAGATCTGCTAAACGAGTCAGGTTAAGAATTTATACTGCACGACCAGGTATTGTCATTGGTAAAAAGGGTGCTGAAATAGATATTCTAAAAAAAGAGCTTGAAAAACTAGTTTCTTTGGAAGTTTTTATTGACATTCAGGAAGTCAGAAAACCCGAAGTGGATGCTCAACTATTGGCTGAAAATGTTGCTTTACAAATTGAGCGGCGTGTTGCCTTTAGAAGAGCCATGAAACGAGGCGTAAGTTCTGCAATGAGATTTGGTGCAGAAGGTGTAAAAATAATTTGCTCAGGTCGTTTGGGTGGAGCAGAAATGGCAAGAACTGAATGGTATAAAGAAGGCCGAATACCGCTACATACACTTCGTGCAGATATTGATTATGGGTTTATTGAATCCAGTACAACATACGGACTTATAGGTGTTAAGGTTTTTATCTTTAAAGGTGAAATTTTAAGTAAAGATAATGAAACACAACAGTAACAGATATAAACATCTGCCTGGGGGAAAATCATGTTAAGCCCAAAAAAAGTTAAATTCAGAAAAGTTCAGCGTGGACGAAAAAAAGGAATTGCTCGCCGTGGTGGCAATCTCAACTTTGGTGAATATGGTTTACAAGCAACTGAATGCGGTGATATTACATCAAAACAAATTGAAGCTGCACGTATTGCTATGACACGACATGTCAAAAGAGGCGGGAAAATCTGGATAAGAATATTTCCAGATAAACCATTTACCAAAAAACCGGCTGAAGTCAGAATGGGAAAAGGAAAAGGTGCACCTGAAGGATGGGCTTGTGTGATCAAACCCGGTAGAATTTTGTATGAAATGACAGGAGTTCCTGAAACTCTCGCAAGAGAAGCCTTTCGCCTTGCAGCACATAAATTGCCGGTAAAAACCAAATTTGTTGTAAGGAGTTAAATCTAAAAATGAAATCCACTGACATAAGAAATTTAAGCAAGGATGAAATGCAGGAAGAACTGAAGAATAAAACAGAAGAGCTTTTCAATCTACGTTTTCAGCATGCGACCAATCAACTTGAAAACACTTCTCGCATAAAACAGACACGACAGGATATTGCCCGAGTTAAAACAATTATCAAAGAAAAAGAAATGGAGATGGTGGCATGAATCCTAAAATAAGAAAAAGAAAATTGGTTGGCCTTGTTGTCAGCAATAAAATGGAAAAAACAATTGTTGTACAAGTTGATCGGTTGGTTAAACATCCACTTTATAAAAAATTTCTTAAAAGAAAGTCAAAATTTTTTGTCCATGATCATGAAAATGCATGTAAAATTGGTGATACAGTTACAATTATGGAATGTCGTCCATTAAGCAAGCATAAAAGATGGCGCATGGTTGAAATTTTGAAAAAAGCGGTATAATTATTTCATAACAAAAATACCTGCATAATTGAGGTAAAAAATGATTCAGTCAGAAACAAAATTAACTTCAGCAGACAACTCAGGTGCAAAATCTCTATATTGTATCAAGGTTCTGGGTGGGTCTAGAAGACGATACGCCAGTATCGGAGATATCATTGTCGTTTCAGTAAAAGAAGCCATGCCCAATTCGAAAGTTAAAAAAGGGGATGTTCTGAAAGCTGTGATCGTTAGAACAAAAAAAGAAATCCGACGACCCGATGGCTCTTACATCAGATTTGATGATAATTCAGCTGTTCTAATAAATACAAGCAAAGAACCAATTGGTACACGTATCTTTGGCCCTGTAGCCAGAGAGTTGAGAGGCAAGGGGTTCATGAAAATTATTTCTCTGGCACCGGAAGTATTATAAGACAGGAGTGAGTTCTATGCTGAGGAAAATAAAAGAGACCACTGGCAAAAAAGACTCCCATCAACGATGTCATATCCGAAAAGGTGATATGGTAAAAGTCATTGCCGGCAAAGACAAGGGGAAAAGTGGTAGAGTATTAAGGATTATATTGAAAAAAGATCGCGCGCTTGTTGAAAAAGTCAATATGATTAAAAGACATACAAAACCGAATCAAACCAACCGGCAAGGGGGAATCATTGAAAAAGAAGCGCCACTACATTGGTCAAACTTGATGCTTGAGTGCCCCAAATGCGTTAAGCCGACTCGAATTCAAATGCAAATACTTGAAGATAACAAAAAAGTTCGCGTTTGTAAAAAATGTAACGAAATTATCGATGCATAATGGCTTTGGAGGATGAAATGACATCAATTGAAGAAAATTACAAAAAAGAGATAATCCCCCTGTTAATCAAGGAATTCCAATATAAGAATATAATGGAAGTTCCAAAGCTGTCAAAGATCGTCTTGAATATGGGAATGGGTGAAGCTATACAAAACATAAAAGTTCTGGATGCTGCATCACTGGAGTTAGAAGCGATATCAGGCCAGAAACCAGTTATTACCAAGGCAAAACGCTCTATTGCTGCATTCAAACTTCGAACAGGCATGCCCATTGGATGTATGGTAACATTGAGACGAAATAGAATGTATGACTTCTATAATAAACTTGTTAATGTTGCTTTACCTCGTGTGCGTGACTTTAGAGGCATTTCTGGCAAGGCATTTGATGGTCGTGGGAATTATACACTGGGAATCAAGGAACAGATTATCTTTCCTGAAATTGATTACGATAAAATCGATAAAATTAAAGGATTGAATATTACAATTGTTACCACCGCAAAAAACGACAAAGAGGCTAAGGTAATGCTTAAATTAATGGGCATGCCTTTTCGAAATTAAAATTTAAATCTGCGGTGAAACAATAAAGGGGGAAACGTTGGCTAAAAAGTCATTAAAAATTCGAGCAACAAGGTCTCAAAAATTTAAGGTCAGAGAATATAATCGTTGTCCCATGTGCGGAAGACCCAGAGGTTATATTAGAAAATTTGGTATCTGCCGTATTTGTTTTCGAAACTTGGCGTCTAAAGGTATATTACCAGGCGTCATTAAATCAAGCTGGTAATCAGTAATATTAAATGATGGAGAATCATTATGTCAATGAGTGATCCAATAGCAGATTTGCTGACACGTATTCGAAATGCGTGTAAAGCAAAATTCAATACAGTTGATATACCCAACTCAAAGATAAAAACTGAAATTGCGCGTATATTAAAAACAGAAGGTTTTATCAAGCATTACAAGACTATTCCTGACGAAAAACAAGGTATTCTCAGAATATTTATAAAATATGATAAAAATGACAGTGTTATCGCAGGTATCAAACGAATCAGTAAACCATCCCGAAGAATATACCAAAAAAAGAATGAAATAAAATCTGTTCTTAATGGCTTGGGGATTGCAATTTATTCGACATCTAAAGGCGTTATGACGGATAAACAAGCAAAGCAAGAGAATACCGGTGGTGAATATTTATGCAAGGTCTGGTAAAAATTTCCAGGTCAGATTGCTGAGTAAGGAGCAAAAATGTCACGTGTTGGAAAAAAACCGATAGAAATTCCAAAAGATATAACCATTACTTATACTGATAAAAAGATTACGGTCAAAGGAACAAAAGGCTCTATTGAACATTCTGTTCATGAAAGTGTAGATCTTGAAATTAATGATACTCGAATAAATGTTCTATCTAAAGATCAAAGTCGAGTGAACAGAGCTTTTCAAGGGTTAACTCGAAGTCTTGTAAGCAATATGGTTACAGGCGTATCAAAAGGTTTTGAGCGTACGTTGGAAATAAATGGAATTGGTTATCGTGCTGAAATCAATGGGAATTCACTGAAGCTTACTCTTGGTTATTCACACCCCATTGATTTTCCATTACCGGATGGTATCACTGCTGTTGTACCAAAACAAAATGTTATAAAAATTTCTGGCATCAATAAAGAAGTTGTAGGACAAACATGTGCTGATATTCGCGCTCTCAGGCCACCAGAACCTTATAAAGGCAAAGGGGTCAAGTATGCCGAAGAACAAATTCAACGAAAAGCAGGAAAAACAGGTACTAAATAAGTGAAATTAAATTGGAGATAGTGACGTGGATCAAATATTAAGAATAAAAAGAAAAAAACGCATTCGTAAAAACCTATCAGGTACCCTTGACCAGCCAAGGTTATCTGTTTACAGAAGTTCAAAACATATCTATGCGCAGCTAATTGATGATATAGAACGTCGAACAATTCTATCTGCCTCAAGTACTGAAAAAGATATCAAAGCACTTCCACCTTTTGAAAGCAAAACAAAACTGGCCAAACACGTTGGAGAAATTATCGGTAAACGTGCTGTTGAAAAAGGCATCAAACGTGTTATTTTTGACAGGAATGGGTATATGTATCACGGACGTGTCAAAGCAATTGCTGATGGGGCAAGAGAGTCAGGATTAGTTTTTTAATTATAAAACCTTAAGACTTTTGAATTTAATTCATCAGTCAGCATAATAATATTGAATCAGGAGGCACATTTGAGTAAAAAGCAACAAGAAACAGAAGAAATTCAATTTATAGAAAAAGTAGTACACATTAATCGCGTTGCAAAAGTTGTTAAAGGTGGACGAAGGTTTAGCTTTAGCGCAGTGGTTGTTGTTGGTGATGGAGAGGGATGTGTTGGCGGTGGTCTGGGGAAAGCCGGTGAGGTTCCTGAAGCAATAAGAAAAGCTATCGAAAGTGCTAAAAAGAACATGATCAAAGTGCCTTTGGTTCAGAATAATACCATACCGTATGAAATTATTGGGCGGTTTTGTGCAAGTCGAGTTTTATTAAAACCTGCTGCAAAAGGAACGGGACTTATTGCAGGTGGTGCTGTTAGAGCTGTTCTGGAGGCTGTGGGGGTTCATAATATTTTGACCAAGTGTCTTGGTTCTCATAATCCGCATAATGTTGTAAAAGCAACTATTCAAGGCTTGCAAAGTATGCGTAGTCGGGAAATGGTTGCTGCTCGTCGAGGAAAAAAAGTTGATGAACTCTAATTTAATAAACGTATGAAAATATCAGGTATGAATATGAATCAAATAAAAGTTACATTAATACGAAGCCAAATTGGCAGGCCTGAAAAGCATAGAAAAACACTTCGCGCTCTTGGACTCACAAAAATGCATCGATCAAAAGTATTTAACAATACCCCGTCAGTGAGGGGGATGATCAATCAGGTGAATCATTTATTATTAGTTGAGGAAAATACGGATGAATCTTCATGAATTAGCACCCAACCCGGGGGCCCGAAAAAAACGAAAACGAATAGGACGTGGTGTAGGATCCGGATTTGGAAAAACGGCAGGAAAAGGATCAAAAGGTCTTAAAGCGCGATCAGGTGGAAAAGTTCGAATTGGATTTGAAGGCGGCCAAATGCCTATTCATCGACGTTTACCAAAACGCGGCTTTACGAATATATTTAAAGATGAATATGAGATTATAAACATACAGGATTTAGCCAGATTTAAAGATACAGATCAATTGATTGACGAATCACTTTTGCGTAAAAAAAAGCTGTTAAAAGGTAAAGGTAAAATGATTAAAGTATTGGGGGATGGAGATATTGATTTCCCCGTTCAGATCAAGGTCCACAAAGCCAGTAAAACAGCTGTTCAAAAAATTGAATCTGCTGGCGGAAAGGTAGAGATTCTTAAATGATCGGTGGTGGCTTCCAAAATACATTTAAGATTCCTGAATTAAAAAAACGTATCCTAATAACATTCGCCCTTTTAGCTGTTTATCGTATTGGTGTACATGTTCCTGTTCCTGGTATTGATCACGTTGCTCTGGCCCATTTTTTCGCACGAGCGCAGGGAACGCTTCTTGGTTTGTTTGATATGTTTTCAGGTGGTGCTCTTGAACGGCTATCTGTGTTTGCTTTAGGTATTATGCCTTATATTAGTGCTTCAATTATTATACAGCTTTTAACTGTTGTTATTCCTCACTTAGAAAAACTATCAAAAGAAGGCGAACAAGGTAGAAAGAAAATAACACAATATACACGCTATGGAACGGTTGTTCTCAGTCTTATACAAGGATTTGGAATTAGTATTGGTTTGGAAAGAATGACAGCTCCTGGAGGTGCATCCGTTGTTATAGAAGCTGGATGGGCCTTTCGTTTTATGACGATACTTACCTTGACCGCTGGTACTGCTTTTATTATGTGGCTTGGAGAACAAATAACAGAACGTGGTATTGGAAATGGTATTTCATTGATCATTTTTGCAGGTATTGTTGCAAGAATGCCTTCAGCACTGGGTAATACGTTTAATTTATTATCAACTGGTGAAATGGGGATTTTTACTATTTTATTATTATTGGTGTTAATGATTATTGTTATCGGAGTAATCATTTACGTGGAGCAGGCACAACGTAGAATTCCTGTGCAATATCCTAAACGTGTAGTCGGTCGTAAAATGTACGGCGGACAAAGCACTCACTTACCATTAAAAATTAATACATCTGGTGTTATTCCGCCTATTTTTGCATCATCTATTATAATGTTTCCAGCAACAATCGCCAGTTTTTTGAATATTTCCTGGATGCAAAGTGTCGCCAATGCTATGACACCTGGTAGTTTCTGGTATGAATCTCTTTATGTCGTCTTTATTTTCTTTTTCTGCTATTTTTATACTGCTGTTACATTTAATCCGGTTGATGTTGCTGATAATATGAAAAAACATGGCGGTTATATACCTGGCATTCGACCCGGTAAAAAGACAGCCGAGTATATTGATAAGGTTTTGACAAGAATCACTTTGGGTGGTGCAATCTATATTTCTGTTGTTTGTGTGTTACCATCAATTTTAATTACACGATTTAATGTCCCTTTTTACTTTGGAGGTACTGCCTTATTGATTGTTGTTGGAGTTGCAATTGATACAATGGCTCAAATAGAAGCTCACTTGTTACCACGTAATTATGAAGGTTTTTTAAAGCGTGGTTCATCACGTTTACGTGGTAGACGCTAAAAATGTAGATTATATTTTTATCTCTTATACAAATAGGGGAGATTCGGAGAGAACGCATTATGGCCAAAGAAGAAGCCATTAAAGTACAAGGCACGGTCATAGAAACATTGCCCAATGCAATGTTTAGAGTCGAGTTAGAAAATAAGCATAAAATTCTGGCTCATATATCTGGGAAAATGAGGATGCATTTTATAAAGATATTGCCGGGAGATAGTGTAACCGTAGAATTATCCCCTTATGATTTAACTCGCGGAAGAATAACATACCGCGCAAAATAATTGGATTCCGGAAGGTTTTATCATGAAAGTACGCGCTTCTGTAAAAAAGATATGTAACAAGTGTAAAATTATTCGTCGCCGGGGTGTTGTAAGAGTAATTTGTGAAAACAAAAGACATAAACAACGTCAGGGGTAATGAGGAGGTATTTTGGCACGTATAGCTGGAGTTGATTTACCGAGAGGTAAACGGATAATAATTGGTCTTACCTACATTTATGGTATTGGAAAGACCGCATCAAAAAAAATATTGGATACACTTGATATTGACATCAATTCAAAAACGGATGACCTTGATGCTACTCAAATAAATCGCATTCAAAAGTTGATCCAGAATGAATATAAAGTTGAAGGTGAATTGCGAACTGAAGTATCCATGAACATCAAACGATTAATGGATCTCGGATGTTACCGTGGGTTAAGACACAGAAAATCTTTACCTGTTCGTGGACAACGAACAAGCACGAACGCCCGAACACGCAAAGGACCGCGACGAACTGCTGTTAAGAAAAAAGGTGCAGCAAAGAAGAAGTAGTCTTCAGATTTAAATAAGAGGAGCATTTATTTAATATGGCAAAGCGCACAAAAACCAGAACAAAGAAAAAAGAAAAGAAAAATATATTAAATGGTGAAGTTCATATTCAGTCAACATTTAATAATACAATTGTTTCTGTGACCGATATGCAGGGTAATGTTGTTGCCTGGTCTACAGCAGGTTCACAAGGTTTCAAAGGATCACGAAAAAGTACACCCTTTGCCGCCCAGCTTGCTACTCAGGATGCAATAAAAAAGGCTATGGATCATGGAATGAAGAATGTTGAAATTTATGTGAAGGGGCCTGGCGCTGGTCGAGAATCTGCCTTAAGAGCGCTTCAAACTCAGGGGTTGAATATATTGACGATTAAAGATGTCACACCTGTTCCTCATAATGGTTGCCGACCACCGAAACGGCGTCGTGTTTAAAAGTCAAAATGTTTATTATTCATTTATTTTCATTTTTGGGTACTAAATAAAATCAATATATAATGTAATAATGTATTGATTGATTTATTAATTAAACCAAAGAACCTGAATTTTATTGGAGGTTACATTGGCGAGATATCGAGGTTCAAGCTGTCGCATTTGTCGACGAGAAAATATGAAATTAATGCTCAAAGGAGATCGTTGTTTTTCAGACAAATGTGCCTTTGATAGACGAAGTTATGCACCTGGTCAACACGGTCAGAAAAGGGGCAAACATTCTGATTACGGCATTCAGTTAAGAGAAAAACAAAAAGTAAAGAGATCTTATGGCTTAACAGAAAAGCAGTTCCGATTATGTTTCAAGCGTGCAGACCAGATGAAAGGTATAACAGGTACAAATTTACTTACACTTTTGGAAAGACGATTAGATAATGTTGTTTACCGCCTTGGCTTTGCCAACTCGAGAAATCAATCACGCCAAATAGTTAAGCATAATCATGTATTAGTCAATTCAAGAAAAGTGAATATTCCCTCTTATGTTGTTCAAGTTGGAGATATTGTTGAAGTCAAAGAGAAAAGCAAGAAAGTAGCTGCGATTAGTGAATCTCTTGATACGGTTGTACGACGTGGAATTCCGCAATGGCTTGATTTAGAAAAAGAGAATTTTAAAGGTATTGTCAAAGCTTATCCAATTCGAGAAGATATTACCACGCCAATGCAAGAACAATTAATTGTTGAATTGTATTCTAAATAGTAAGTCACATGTTCCTGAAAACAAATATTAAACCACGGAAAATGGGAGAACAGTATGTCATCGAATGAGGTAATGTATATGAACTGGAGAGAGCTGATAAGGCCTCAAAAAGTTCAGATAGAAACTACTTCCTCTTCCTATGGTAAATTTGTCTGCGAACCTCTAGAAAGAGGATATGGGATCACAATTGGAAACTCATTAAGACGAATAATTTTATCATCTCTCTATGGTGCTGCGATAACAGCTGTAAAATTTGAAAAAGCTATGCATGAATTTACAGTTGTTGAAGGTGTTTTAGAAGATATTTCAGAAATCATACTTAATCTAAAAAGTATTCGACTTCGAATGACTGATCCAGGACCGCGTTATCTAACTATTTCTGTAGAAGGTGAAAGAGTTGTTACTGCAAATGATCTTATCAGTGAGGATGGTTCAGTTGAAATTCTTAATACTGATCAACACATTGCAACCTTAAAAGAGGGTGCTAAATTACAGATGACGTTGACGGTAAGAGTGAACAAAGGTTATTCTCTTTCGGAAATGAATAAAGATGAAGAAGCCCCCGTTGGTACCGTTCCCATTGATGCTATCTTTTCACCCATTAAGCGCGTTAATTATGTTGTATCCAATGCACGAGTCGGACAAAAAACAGATTACGATAAACTTACTCTAGAAATATGGACTGACGGAAGTATTTTACCTGAGGATGCCCTGGCTTACGCAGCCAAAATATTGAAAGAGCAAGTATCTATTTTTATTAATTTTGATGAAGATCAAGAACCTGAATATTTTGAAGAAGAGGAAGAAGCCCCAACACCCACATATAATGAGAATTTATTTCGAAGTGTTGAAGAGCTTGAATTATCTGTTCGTAGTGCCAATTGTTTAAAAAATGCGAATATAAATAAAATTTTTCAATTGGTTCAAAGAACTGAAGCTGAAATGCTGAAAACTAAAAATTTTGGCCGTAAGTCTCTTAATGAAATTAAAGAAGTTTTATCTGAGATGGGCCTTTCTTTAGGTATGAAGATTGATGGATTTGTTCCTCCCCATGAGGAAGAATCCGAGGAGGAGGAAGAAGAATGAGACATCGTAAAGCTGGAAGTAAGTTCAATTGTACCGCCAGTCACCGAGATGCATTGTTTCGAAACATGGTAACGTCTTTGTTAAAACACAATCGAATTCGAACAACAGACCCAAAAGCAAAAGAACTGCGTCGATGGGTTGATAAAATGATTGCACTTGCCAAACGAGGTGATTTGCATGCAAGACGTCAAGCTATGGCTGTAATTCGCGAAAAGAAAGTCGTTCATAAATTATTTGCTGAAGCAAAGGAACGTTTTGCCGGTACAAATTGTGGTTATACTCGAATTGTAAAAATTGGTCATCGAGCTGGTGATTCAGCCCCAATGTCAATCATTGAGATAATCGCTCCTCCTATTGAATTGCCTGAGGTTCAACCCAAAGAAAATGAGGTTCCTGTTGATGACGTTGCCGAAGAATAGACATTTGATATATATATAACAATAAATTTTAATATAAAATCCCTGATGCAATTATTGTATCAGGGATTTTTTGTTTATAGAATTTACTCAATATTGGATGATTTATAGCATCGGTTTTAGATAGAGACGTTGCATGCAACGTCTCTATCTAATATTTTTAAGCTTTCCAATAAAACACTCTCAACAGATATTGCTTTTAAACATAAATTATCTTTACAGGGAGACTTCTTAGCATTGTATACAGATACACAAGGAGAGCAGGTAAAATTAGCGTAAAGGCATTTACAGGAATTTCCTAATGGCCTATAAAGGAGTGGTGTTTCTGGACCAAAAAGAACAATTTCCGGCAAATCCAACAAAGGTGCAAAATGCGCAGGACCACTATCATTTGTTAACATCATATCTGCCAAAGAATAAAGTGTAAGCAACTCTTTAAAATCTGTTTGGCCAACAAGACTTACGCATCGCGTGTCATTCAGATAGTTTAAAATGTACATCGCATCATCTTGCTCTGAAAAAGCACCGGTTAAAACAATAAACAATTCGGGCTTTTCCTTTAATAATAATCTGCAAAAATTTGCGAAATTATTTAATGGCCATTTTCGAAGTGGAAAGATATCTGAAGAGTTCGGATTAACAATAACAATCTGATTTTTTTTATTTTCTGTTTTAACTCCCAATTTTTTCAATTTTTCTTTGATACGAATCAATGATTTTCTTGATGGCCTGTAAAGTGGCAGTTCTATTTGACTTTCATCAATTTGACCTTTGTAATAAAAATCATTTTTTGCATTGTCAGGATAAATTGTTTTTATCAATGAAAAAAAAGCCAGACTGGTATGAATATGTTGGGAATACATTACCCTGTGTGTCAGAAGGTTTCCGCGAGAAAGTCCTTCATTGTTAAATCGATGAAATCCCACACGATTACCTTTACATATCAAAAAGGATAGTACTGATGATAATCGACTAAAAAAATCCATATCAATGCTTGTATCAATGGACTTTTTTCTAAGCTCTCTTACAATATGAAATCCACTGTGAATTAAGTGAAAAATTGAATTTGTGTTAACTGCAAAAATATTCTCTTTACTTGTAAAAATAAGCGCATCTAAAATATCTTGATTATTTTTAAACACAAGAAAAAATAATTTAACTTCAGGAATGCGTTTTTTTAATTCTTTAATTGATGGATAGAGAAATACAGTGCTACCCATTTCAGAAAGTTTAATAATAAGAATTTTTTTAGGCGACGAATGTATTTTTGGAGGGTAAAATAAACGCATCGTGAATCGATAGATCGACAACAACCAACAAAGGGGGATACCTATATATTTATCTATAAATCTTAGTATATTAACAGACATATTTATTGTAATGAGATAACGTCTACATTTTTTGTAATTAACTGAGCAGTACCATCACGACCAGAATACTGACCCAGGAAACTGTAAATCTTGTTCCATGAATATTCGTGATATTTATATATCTTACTTGCATATAAATCGACTGTAACAGCAGTATTCATGAATAAAATCAATAAGATTATTCTTTTTCTATACCATCCGATATTGAAAAAAAACAAGCTCTTCTTTGTTTTAATTAATTATTATTGAAGTATAATAACCGGAATCAGCACAGTACCATCAAGACTATCTAAGTATCACATTTTCAAAATTTGCATCCCCATCCATCCCAGCATCAACATTAATAAATATATTATCAACATTTTCAGTAAAATCAAATAAATTTTGATAATCCTTTGTATGAATATTAACCCGTTCCGCATACCAAAAGCCATTGGAATCGGTCAAAACCGATTCCAATGATGAATACCCTGATGATCCATTTCCATCAATATCTTTTAACGTAATATGAGATGCTAACAGGACAGCCTGTATTTGTAGCGTCTGAACATTAAAAAAATAGAAATACATGCCAGATAGAACCCTGAGAAAAAAATCTCCGACTTTTTGAGAATGCGCCCGAAGCAAGGTCAATTTAGTCGATCATTTTTGCAAGAACTTTAAACCAATGAATTAAGTCCTTCAAACCAATGACGCCATCATTATCAGCATCACCAGTAAGTCTTGGAAGTTGTAATGTGCAAACAGGCACCTGTGTATTTTTAGATTCATCAACAATGATGGGATCAACGATCAGCAAGAGATGTCCTTCATGTTTAATTGAAATGGAATATGAACCAATCGGTATATTGTCGATCATATATGAGCCATCCTGATTGCTGGTTGTTTTATGACCTGTCTCAATAATGGTAACAGTAGCACCAGACAGGGCTATTTTTTCAGTGTTATTGAAAGCATACAATTTTCCAGAAACACTTCCTGTTTGTCCTTGAATGGCACCATAAATGATGATTTTTTCTTCATCGATAAACTTCCATCCAGCCTCCATAATATTAATGTCTGTTGTTCCTTCGGGTAAGGGTTCGACCTTAATAATCGTTACTGAGCGGCTGCAAAATCCAGCATTATGATCCCAGTCCTCATTGTATGGCCAGATGACATTTTGATTATCAGCTTTTGAGGATTGATCCGGTGCAGAAGGGACTTTTTGAGGGACAACAATGCGATATGGGCCTGAACCATCCAGTTTATTTTCTGCATTCAAAATACCTGGCGTCAGGTTTGCACCATTTCGTTGAATGGCGATCAATGCTTTCAATCCCCCGCTTACAGGGATGATATTGCCATTAGAAAAAGATGAGCAGAGTGGCGCACTATAGTCACACCATGATTCAGCCTCAGGATCATGATAATACGTTGCTTGAGGATAAACGCCTTTAATGTGATACAGGCTGGATTCATCAACAGGATCCAAGGGATGAAAGGTTGACCAACCATCAGGTGCATACACGGTAACTCCGGTAGCTGTATCGAGAATGCCGGCATCTTCCAGAAGAATTTCCAATGGGACACCTGTGTATTCTGCGTAAAAATCACCGGATCGGCTGGTGTTCATCATCATAAATTGTGTATGTTGCGGCAATTGACTTAATTCTGATTTGGAATAAATACGTATGGGCGCAACAATTTTATCTGGATCATCTTCTGCATCTCCTGGATATCTAAATGCTCTGATTTCCTCAATATTGCTGAATCCATCAGCATCAGAATCTTTTATTTCAATGGCTTTTATGGCATCGGCATTTCTACCATGAATATAAAAATCCTTTCCATAAGGATTCAAGGTTTCAACAATGTTTCCAGAAGCATCATAGCCATATTTATAATGGCACCACTGGCAACTCCCCATTGAGATAAACTGTCCTGAATCAGGGTACTTTTCATAGCTTCCACCGGAATGACATGAGGCGCAGCTATCAAGCTTTGTTTCCTTTTTGTCAGGGTATACCTGTATGAATGTGTCGCTGTCTTCTTCGTTCATATGATGATAGGCTGCGAATGAAAAAGATGCAGACACCAATAACGTACACGTCAAACTCATAATAAAAGTAAACATTCTGGTTTTCATAAAATCCTCCTAAATAGTTATTTGAAAACGTACTATTAACGATGTTTCCGATGTCATATATTCGATGGTACCATCAGGATTAACCCTGATTCTCAAGGGATCGGAAATATCCGAGACCGTATAGTCAATCAAGAAGCGGTAATAGGGAGAGCGTATGTAATTTAACGCTAAAGAATAGGCATTGACTTCTTTTGCAGCGTTAAAGGCTTTATCGATGATCCAATGCGCATCCCCTGAAAAATATTCTCGTCTTAATGCCATTTGCCAGATACCAGAAGATACCTGTGCTTTTTTTTCTAAAAATTTATTGGAATGGCCAGTAAGAGGGGTTCCAGTAAAATTAACGATGAAGCTCGTATACCATGAAAAAAAATTGGCATTCCCTGAGGTTCCCTGGACAGGTTTCAGGTCAATGTATCGATATCGTTGATACTCACCATACAAAGCAAAGGGGCCGGAGATAAAACCGCTTTCCAGACTGATTCGTTGTCGCCGGTTGACATCAAGCAAAGCGCCAAATTTTGTATTTGCACTTAATGCATATACGCTTCTTTGCGTGCCAATCATACCTGTGGTTTTTGCGTTTACAGAAATGTTGGTCAGATCAATACGACCTTCAGAATAAGATATGCCTGAAAAAAAATCGGATAAGACAGGAATGCGGGTCAAAGAAAAAGGATGAACAACAAAATGAACAGCCACTTCCGGGTCATCTTTCTGATTCCCTCTTGATGATCCATCAATACCATCTCCATTAAAAGCCCCGATCTTATATAAAAACGTATCTTGAAAAAATTGTCCGCCGACCATCAGACCAATATCACGCCCGGGCTGTAATGAAAATCCAATGGATCGTTCTGCAAAGGAAAAATCACCATCGTTGATTTGCCACTCACGACTGAAAGGCATTTTAAACTGGCCGAATCTTACTTGCACTGCTGGATAAACTTGATATTCCCCAAAGGCATCAACGAGTTTTCGTGTTTCATTCCCCTGAAACTCAAAAGCAAGCTGACAGTTCATCTCTGGCGTAAGATGACCGCTAAGATTTAATCGCGCCCGCCTGATATCAAATCGACTATCTGCCCTGGCTTGATTTGATATATTCCGATAGTCAACCTGAAATACACCACCCAGAAAAATCGGCTGGCCCATTTCTTTAACAGAAATTTCCATAGACAGACAATGAATGACTGAAAAAAACAGATAGGCCTGAATGATAATCATACAATAAATACTTTTTCTTAAGAACAAATATCGCAATCCTTTGGCTCCAATCAGTAATAACAATAAAATTATTGTGTGGTACTATCCTTTTTTATCGGTATTTGTCAATATATATCTTTTAGGGTTTATTGCCAACTATAGACAACAAGAAAGAACGTTGTATCCCTCTTTATAATTTTTCATTGCAAAAATAAAAACTTAATGTAAAAATGATTTTATCAAATTAAAGATTTAAAGATATTATATTTACTTTCAACTTTTTCCTCTACCTCGAGAGTCGTAAGTTCTCGAGTTCCTTTAAAGGACCAAAAATAAAGGACCAAAAAATTTTTCAACCTGTTCTTCTTCGGAAGGTTTCTCATGAACGCCGAAGGTATAACCGCAGGTTGCGGAGAATAATATGAAGAACACTATTTTATTGAATGAATTAGCTAGAAGAGAAAGTGAACGCGTTGAGTGGAAAAAAAACGTTGCAAGTATAGAAAATGTAATAAAAACAATCGTAGCTTTTGCAAATGATTATTCAAACCTTGGCGGAGGATATGTGGTCTGTGGTGCTAAGGAGGGGAAAGATGTTCATGGATTTCAGCAAGTAACTTATCAAGGTTTAGCAGCAGATCGAATGCGAGAAATAACCCAAAAGGTTTTGAGTGATTGTAGAAGTAAAGTTGATCCGGAAATTATTCCTCGTGTTGAAGAATTGCCTGTTCCTGATGATGAGTCTAAAAGAATTTTAGTCTTTATCATACCTGCAACCAACCATGCTCATTCCTATAGATCAAGTCAAAAAGATGCCTCCACATACTATATTAGAACAGGGGCAAATACGATTGAAGCCAGAAATGGACTGTTGAGAGAATTACTCGTAAGAAAACATCAAATAGAACCTTGGGATAGAAGAATTAATCTTCAATCAACCATTGAACATATAGATTTAGTCATTTTTAGAGATTATTTACAAGAAATGGGTTTATGGTCTTCCAATAAAGCTCTTGAAGATTATATTTCTCATACAGAAAAACTTTCTGATTTTACACCACCTTTAGCTGGAAAAATAGGACTTGAGCCAACGTTAAGGCTTAAAAATTTTACAATTTTAATGTTTGCCAAAAAGCCGTTAGATTTTTTCTATGGGGCTTATGCTATTTTTTCAATTTACAAAGGACGTGATAGAAGTGAACCTACTGGAGAGAGACAACTTATTACTGGAACGATTGTACAGCAATCAAAAAGATTAATAGAGTTATTAAATACTGAATCATATACTTTATTTGATAAAACAACAGATACGCCTAATAAATTAAAATATCCATCAATTGCACTAAGGGAAGCTGTTGTAAATGCATTTGTCCATAGAGATTATGAATCTGACCAACAAGTAAGAGTAACAATATTTATAGACAGAATTGAAATTTATTCACCAGGAGGTTTACCTGTTCAAGTTGATAGAAAAAAATTTAAGACAGGAAAAGCCACTGCATATTGGAGAAATCAATCCTTAAATTATTTATTTAATAAACTACAACTTGCACAGGCAGAGGGTCAGGGCATCCCGACCATTTTAAAAGCCATGAGAGAAGAAGGTTGTCCGGAACCTGTATTTGAGATAGCATCTGAAAGTGTCACATGTATTTTACCTGCTCATCCCAGGCACCAAAATTTATAGAAAAGTTCGACATCATTCATCATTCTATAGCTATTAAATAATGATAAACACAAAATATCTATGAGGAATAAAGAAAAAATGGAGAACAGAACAAATAGTAATACTCAACAGGTCATATTAATCATTGATGATAACGAATCCAATATTAGAGTTCTTATTGAGTATTTACAAGAATTGGGCTTTAAAACAATCACTGCCAGGAACGGAAATATGGGAATTAAAAGGGCTCACTTTGCACATCCAGATCTGATTCTACTGGATGTAATCATGCCTGATATTGACGGATTTGAGGTTTGCCGAAAATTGAAGGATGATTCAGAAACTACTGATATTCCAATTGTTTTCATGACATCGTTGAATGACGTTCAAAACAAAGTGAAGGCTTTTTCGTGCGGGGGCGTGGATTATATTACAAAACCGATCCAAAAGGAAGAAGTGCTGGCCCGTGTCAGGACGCATCTGAAACTTCAGGATCAGCATCGACAGCTAAAGCAACAATCAACCGAGTTGAAACAAGCAAAGGATCTCGCTGAATCAGCTCTGGCATTTGCTAAAGAGGCAAATACAGCTAAAAGTAGCTTTCTGGCGAATATGAGTCATGAAATTCGTACGCCTATCAATGCCCTGATGGGTTTTTCAAATATGTTAAAAGATCAGCATTTTGGCAATCTTAATAATATTCAGCTTGAATATGTTGACTATATTATTGAATGCAGCAATAGCTTACTATTCATTATTAATGACATTTTAGATCTTTCCAGAATTGAATCAGGCAAAATGACTATTGTTAACTCTATTTTCAGCATTGATACGCTGATGGAACGAATTACAAAAATTTTGTCAGGTCTGGCATTCAAGAAAAAATTGACCTGTCAAGTTCTGACGTCACCTGACATCCCAAAACAGATGATCGGCGCTGATAATCGAATAGAGCAGATATTGAGAAATCTTATCAGTAATGCTGTCAAATTTACCAGGCAAGGAAAAATTCAAATTTTTGTAAAAATGATATCCAGGGACGAACTTCAATTTGAAGTAAAAGATTCTGGTATAGGTATTCCTCAGGATAAAATAAACAGACTTTTTGACAAATTTTACCAGTTAGACAGCTCATATTCCAAAGAATTTGCAGGGACAGGGCTGGGATTGGCCATATCAAAAGAATTCGTTGAGCTAATGGGCGGTAACATCTGGGTGAAAAGCGAATTGGGTACAGGCACTTCGGTCTATTTTACAATAAAGATCGAAATTCCAGATATCACGACCACTCAACTTACGCAAAAAAGTAAAGGGGAAATAGAAAGCGTTAAATCTAAAATGCCCATTAAAATACTTTTAGCTGAAGATGATGTCTTAAACAGTAGAACAATGATCTATTATTTAAAACGAGCGGGGCATACAGTAACTCTCGCCGTTAACGGCAATGACGTATTATCTTTACTGGAAAAAGATATCTTTGATATTATTTTGATGGATATTTTGATGCCAGAAATGGATGGCATTGAGACAACAAAACAAATCAGAAATTCAACGAATAATCATTCACAGATACCTATCATTGCTTTGACAGCATATGCCATGAGTGGTGATCAAGAAAAATTTTTGAATGCAGGTATGGATGAATATGTTACCAAACCAGTGAATATAGAAACACTTTTATTAAAAATAAACCAACTTCTATACGAAAAATCTGCTAAAGAGAAGATTGAGGATGCTATTCATGAATCTGATAATTCGGATGACTAGGAATGTTCGAAAAATAAGTTCCCCATTTTAATTTCGGAGACACGATGAATAGTGGAGTCCTAAAGCTTTAGCTTTGGGAGTTCCTTAGATTTTCAATGCGTTATTTTTCTGTAACTCCCAAAGCTAAAGCTTTGGGACTCCAATTTAAAGTGTGGAACTTATTTTTCAAGTATTCCTTAGATTCATCAATAGAGACAGCGATTTATTGAAAAAGATTGATAATGGAGACAACAAAATGGAGATAATAAAATGGTAAAACAAATACCAGCATTGATCATTCTTTCATATTTTTTTGTAGGCAGTTTTTTTTTCCAGGCATTCGTTTTGGCCGATGATAATAACAATTCAGATCTATTGAAGCACGGCGGAGAATTGGTGATAGGATTGAGCGCTGACCCGCCTACGTTCAATCATTCGATTCAGTCTGGAGCTATACCAGGAATTATCGGATCACAGATTTTCGCCAGTCCAATAAGATTTGATAAAAATTGGAAGCCTCTTCCTTACCTTGCAGAAACATGGGAGCTTTCCAAAGATGGTCTCTCTTTAACGCTTCATCTTGTCAAAAATGCAACGTTTCATGATGGCCAACCAATTACTTCTGAGGATGTCGCATTTTCGGTATTGACAGTCAAGACGTATCATCCGTTCAATAGCTTATTCAAAGCGGTTGAGCGGATTGAAACGCCGGATACGAACACGGCCATTATTCGACTTAAGCACCCCCATCCTGCTATTTTTCTGTGCATGTCGCCAGTATTTTTGCCCATACTTCCCAAGCATATTTTTGGCGACGGTCAGGATATAAGAAAACATTCTGCAAATTTTGCCCCGGTTGGATCAGGTCCATTCAAATTCATTCAATATGTCCCAAGAAAATATGTGCTTTTAGAACGATACGACAGGTTCTTTATCAAAGACAGGCCCTACCTGGATAAAATACGTTTCAAAATTTTTGGTGAGATTCGTAGTGATATTGTTTTAGAATTACAGCATCAGAGCCTCCATATGTGCCCCTTATTAGTTACCATGGGTTTCGGCAAGGATAATAAATTCCCCAGTTTTTCTCATCTTGTCATAACAAATGAAGGTTATGAGGCTATTGGTCCTATTTTATGGTTGGCATTTAATCTCAAACAAAAACCTTTTGATGATATTCGGGTACGCCAAGCCCTGGCATATACCATTGATCGTGAATATATAACGAATAATATCCATAATGAAAAGGGCCGATCGACCGGCCCCATCAGCACCAAAAGTCCCTTTTACTCGGATGATATTGAGCAATATAAGGTAAATATCAAAAAGGCTAACGAGCTTCTGGATGATGCAGGGTATCCCCGTGATAAACATGGCATACGTTTTAGCGCTACCCTGGATTTTCAAGATAGTGACATGGGATTTCTTGCCATCGCCCAATATCTTCGTTATGAATTTGCTCATAAAATCGGCGTGGATATCAAACTTCGGGCTCAAGATACGTTACTATCCTGGATGAAACGGATTGCGTCCTGGGATTTCCAGATCACATTGGATGCAGTATATAACTGGGGTGACCCGGTTATAGGTGTTCATCGGACGTATGACAGCAGGAATATAAGAAAAGGGGTGATATGGTCAAATACTCAGCAATACAACAACCCAATAGTGGATTCTCTCCTGGATCTTGCAGCGATTGAAATAAACGTTGACAAACGTAAGGCCCTGTATGCCAAATTTCAAAAGATTGTCATGAATGATTTACCCGTTTTTCCTATAGCGATAATACCTTATTTTACGCTATATCATCGGGATCTCATTGGACTTAATGACTCTATATGGGGCCCCATAGCTCCTTTTGATAATGTTTATTGGCGAGTCAAACCTGGACAAAGATAACACAACAAAACATATGCTTTTTATGAATGGGATAGCGTTGTTCTTAACACTGAGGAATATATATGAAAAAGCGAAAGATCAGCATCACCATAAAAGTAATGAGTGGTCTGTTTCTAATCTTGCTGGCCACGTTGTTCACTGTCGGTATCGGGTCATTCTTTTTTCAAAATATTCAGAAAAGTATCAGCGAAATGTCTCAAAATATCATTCCCAGCCTGATCCTTGGAGCAGAACTCGTCCAGGAAAGTCATGGTCTTATATCCAATGTGCCGCATATACTCGTCGCTGAAAATGAGTATATTCGATCTGCAATTATTAAAGAAATAAATTCCTCGATTCAAAACAAAAACAGGCTTATTAACACGCTTCGAGAGAGATGTGGAAATTTGGAAGATCTTCAAACCTTGTCCGATCAATTTGACAACGTCATCACTGGAATGAATAGACTGAGCAAGTTGATAAACAAACGGTTCAGCGCCGAAGACAGCATGAATCGTATTTTTAAAAGAATTCAAGAGATCTCAGATACTATAAACAGTAATGATTTGAATAAAAAACTTTTCGGTTCAGATGCTGGAAAACTTGCAAAGCATAGCAATAGCAATAGCAATGGAACTGCTGTACAGGCTGATTTAATCGGAAACTGGCAAAATTGTATGAATAACACGATTACGATTCTTCTTACAGCACATCTCATTATCATTGAAGAAAATATTCATTACGCGCAAAACAAGCTTAAAGTGCAGTTGACTGAATCAGAATCATATTTAATGAAAATTCTTATGACACATCCACTCAAGTATTTAAAAACCATTCAGGAAGAATTGAAAGAATATGTCACAGGGTCAACAAGTCTATTTTATTATAAATACCAACATGTTCAGCTTATTCGTCAAATTGATGAAGACCTTGTAAAAAATAAATTTCAGACGAATGTGCTTATCAATACTGTCAACAAGGTTTTTACATCCATAAAAAAGAAAACCTTAGATAAAAAACAAATACTAAACCAGGATATTAAACGTCTGTCATGGATGCAGATTGCAATTCCAGTCGTCTGTATTCTTACAGGCCTATCAATCTAATTTAAAATAAAAAAAACAGTTATCGGGCGTCTCTTTCAACTAAGAGACGCGATGCAAATCAATGTTCAGGGATATTCAGAACCGATTTGTATTCGTGGAAATGATGAAATTGCAGAAATGGCTCAGTCTGTTAGATATTTTATTATAGAAATTCGAAACAGGGAGGATAAATTAAAACATGCCAGGGATACTGCCGAAGAGGCCAACCGGGCCAAAAGTACCTTTCTGGCCAATATGAGCCACGAACTGCGTACACCCCTTAACGCTATTCTTGGTTATGCCCAGATTCTGAGTCGGGGACAAGAACTGACAACCCGTCAGAAAGAAGGCCTGAACATCATCTTTCAGAGCGGTAATCATCTGCTGACCCTGATTAACGATATACTTGACCTCTCCAAGATTGAAGCCAACAAGATGGAAATATTTCAGGATAACGTTAACTTGATTGAATTAACAGACAGTGTTGTGGGAATCATCCAAATGCGGGCAGTGCAGAAGGATATTCGATTTGTATATGATGCAGCCCCTGACCTTCCTGAATATATTCATGCCGACAAAACCCGTCTTCGCCAGGTTTTGATTAACCTGTTGGGCAATGCGGTCAAGTTTACGGATCCAAAGGGAATAGTGACATTCAATATTCGATGTCGTCACTTGAATGATTCTGTAAACAATACCAATCAATCATTACCTGTAACCCTTTGTTTTCAAGTGGAAGATACAGGTATCGGCATCTCTCAGGATCAGATTGAGAAAATATTTTTACCCTTTGAGCAGGTTGGTAACTCGAAAAAAAGTACTGAGGGGACCGGTCTTGGCCTGGCAATAAGCAAACAGTGGATAACGCTGATGGGCGGAAAACTTGAGGTAAAGAGTATCCCTGGACAGGGAAGTATTTTCTGGTTTGAATTGGAATTTTATTCAGGATTCCCCCCGGAAGCGGAAGACCTCTTTCAACGGCAAAATATTGTTGGCTATACAGGGGAACAACGCACAATTCTTGTGGTGGATGACAATAAAGAAAACCGTCTGGTTCTGATGAACATGATTGAATCAATTGGTTTTAATGTTATTCTTGCAGAAAATGGAAAAGAGGGCGTTGAAAAAGCCAAAGAAGCAAACATGGATCTCATTCTTATGGATTTGACGATGCCGATCATGTCTGGATATGAAGCGGTTAACATCATCCGAAAAATTCCTGAACTCAAAGATATTCCGATTATAGCGGTTTCTGCCCGTGTGTTTGAATTGGATCGCTCCAAAAGCAAGATTGCAGGATGCAATGAGTTTCTGTCAAAACCGATTAATGAGGGTAAACTATATTCCATACTCGAACGTTACCTGTCCATATCCTGGACATACCAAAACCATGAGACTGATCAGGAACAATCTTCTCATCTTTTGTGTGAAACGGAACCTGTTGCACCACCCCAGCACGAATTAGAAATATTGTATGAATTAACCATGTTCGGTGATATGCAGAAAATTCAGGAAAGAATAAAATATTTGGAAAAGATTGATCCCAAATATTATGCGTTTACAAATAAAATTAGTCAGTTTGCGAAACATTTTGAAGATGAACCTATATTGGCCTTACTGAAAAAGGAAATGAACCTTTAATCAGCGACTTAAAGTTTTTCCTTTTGGTGAGAAATATTAATTAAATTGTATAATTTCATACTCAATATTGTATTCTGCAAAAAGTTAAAAAATAAAAAAAAACAGAGGGTTAAAAAAATAGTGAGGCAAATATTATGGGCGAACAATTGTTTGATTTTAAAGCTGTTTTTGAAAATATCCAGGTAGGTCTTCATATATACCAACTTGAAGATCTCAAGGATGATTCAACGTTACGCATGATTAGTGCAAACCAGGCAGCAGAGGATTATACGGGGATATCTGTTAAAAATGTTGTGGGAAAAACCTTGGATGAAAATTTTCCTGGATTACGTGAAAAAGGGATTCCCCAAATTTATGCTGACGTTGTTCGTTCCGGAAAATCAATCACATTAGAAGATGTTTATTATAATGATAACCGTGTGATAGAAAGTGCTTTTTCTGTAAAAGCCTTCCCGCTTCCAAATAATTGTGTGGGGGTTTTATTTGATAACATTACAGATAAACAAAAAGCAAAAAATGAATTAAAAAAAAGTAAAAATCAGCTTCAATTTCTGTTCGATAATATGTTGAATGGTTTTGCTTATTACAAAATAATCACAAACGAAGCTGAAAAGCCCATCGATTATATTTTTATTGAAGTTAACAAAGCTTTCGAACAATTAACAGGTCTCAGTAGAAATAAAATTATTGGGAAAAAAGTAACAGAGATACATCCAGGCATTGAGAACATGGATTTTGACTGGATTGGAAAATATGGCAAAGTTGCATTAACCGGGGAACCCATCAAATTTGAACAATATTTTGAACCTCAAGGACATTGGTATGTTATTTCAGCATATTGTCCACAGCGTGGATATTTCGCACTTACATTTGAAGATATTGCTGAACGTAAACGTTCTGAGATTGCGGAAGAGGCTTTGCGAGAAAATGAAAGACTGTTACGAAAAATAGCTGAAAACTATCCCAACGCTTATGTATCAATTATTGAAAAAGATTATACCGTTGGATTTACATCAGGCCAGGAATTTAAAAAACAGGGGGTTGATCCAAACCAATTTGTGGGACTAAGTTTGGAACAGATTTTTTCTGAGCAGGCAGATATTATCAGGGCGTATTACGAAAAGACCTTTAAGGGTGGAGAGTCTGCTTTCGAACTTTTCATCAATAATCAGCATCAATATTACCGCACGACACCTCTGTATGCTGATGATGGTTCCATACCACGTATTCTTGTCGTTGTTGAAAACATCACCGAACGTAAACATCTTGAATCTCGCCTTCAACAAGCCCAAAAAATGGATGCGATTGGCACCTTAGCAGGTGGTATCGCCCATGACTTTAATAATATGCTTGGGGTTATCACTGGAAATATCTCATATGCTTTAAGCAGCCTGAATAAGGATGATGAATTATACGACGTTCTTTATGATGTCCAGGCATCTTCAAAACAGGCGCAAAGCCTGACGCATCAACTTCTGACCTTTTCCAAAGGGGGGGCTCCCATTAAAAAAGTTTCCAACATCAATAGGTTAATAAGAGAAGCAGCCATATTTTCCAGCAGGGGCGCAAAAGCCAATTGTCGTTTTGAATTGTCAGATGATTTATGGTCAACTGAAGTTGATGAAGGCCAGATCAATCAAGTCATGAGCAATCTTGTAATCAATGCGAATCAAGCCATGCCAAACGGTGGGATAATAACCATCCGAACAGAGAATACAAACGTTGACACTGAAAGTGATCTCTCTTTATCTGCTGGAAAATATATCAAAATTGTTATTGAAGACCAGGGTACTGGTATTTCAAAGAAGTATCTTCCAAATATATTTGACCCCTATTTTTCAACAAAGCAAACAGGAAGCGGCCTTGGACTTGCGTCAACATATTCGATCATTCAACGGCATAGCGGTCTCATTACGGTCTATTCGGAGGTCGAAAAAGGAACTGTTTTTAATATCTATCTACCTGCTTCTTCAAAGTCGATGGGGACTGAACATAAGGAAAACCCCACACCTACGGGTCAAGGTAAAATCCTTATCATGGATGATCAAGAAGCTATCTTAAAGATGGCGAGCAGAATGTTAAGCCGTATAGGGTATGAAACAGCACTTGCATTGGATGGCATCCAGGCAATTGAGAAGTACAGTGAAGCATATCATTCTCAAACGCCATTTGATTGTGTCATACTCGATCTCACTGTTCCTGGAGGAATGGGTGGAGCCCAAACCATAACCAAGTTATTAACGATTGACCCAAAGGTCAAAGCCATCGTGTCCAGCGGATATTCCAACGATCCTATCATGTCGAATTATCAAGATTACGGATTTTGCGGTGTTGTACCAAAGCCATACACCAGGAATCAATTGGCTGGCGTTTTAAGTAAAATATTGAGTGAAAAAGGTTAATGTAATGTTGAAATGTTGCCACCACATGCCACCATATCATCAATCAAAAATTCAAAGTAATGTTCCGCTTAGGAATCACATTGTTTAATATAATACCGTGTCACCGGGTCATTCGGCATTTTTTTCAAGCAAGCTTTGAATTGCTTTCTGGCAGTTTGAATATCGTTGCTTTCAAATGAATGAATGGCTTGTGTCAGTGTTTCAGTCAGTTCTAATTTGATACTTTTTTGGCGGTCTGGATCAGCATCAAAGATTTCATACACCGTTACGTTCTCGGATTTTCCTTTCACCTTAACCGTTGCTATTCTTCGAATATGAAACGTTTCTGGATGCTGCAAGCGTTCAAACGTATGATGACTGATTAACAGCGGAACACCATAGATTTTCATCAATCCCTCAATTCGGGATGCAAGGTTGACAGAGTCACTGATAACGGTTCCATCCATCCGGTCTTTTCCACCCACAGTGCCAAGCATTAAAGACCCTGTATTGATCCCAATACCGATTTGAATGCTGGGCCGTTTTTTTCGTTTTCGATGCGCATTATAATCAGTCAGACGCTCCAGCATGGCAATGGCCGCAGAAACAGCATTATCTGCTGTGCCACTAAAAAGTGCCATGATGGCATCACCGATAAACTTGTCAATAAATCCAAAATGTTCCTGAATGATAGGTTCCATTCGACTTAAAAAGGCATTGATAAATTTAAAATTATCTTCCGGAGACATTTTTTCAGAAAGACTCGTAAAATCACGAATATCAGTAAACAGGACAGACATTTCTTTTTTGACATAATCACCGGATTGAACGTCAGTGATGGACTTTTTTTGAAGTATCTGGATAAATTCATGGGGCACAAATCGGGATTGTGCCTGATTAAGAGCATCCAGATTTTTATACAAGCGTGCATTTTCAATGGAAATCCCCGCCTGACTGGCCAGAAGCTCCAACATGTTCAGACGATCCTGTGTAAAAGCACCAGGATTGAGATCATTTTCCATATAAATGACTGCACACATATTTTCATTTCGGCAGATGGGGATGCATAATACCGACTGAGGTTTCTTTTTGACAATATAATCATTGCGGTTAAATCGTTTGTCAACATGGGCATTATCCAGAAAAAGTCTTTGTTTGGTGTGGATCACATAATGAATCATTTCATGGGGAATATCAGGAAAGGATTCAAATGGCGTATGTTCATCAAGAACAGGAAGCTCAACATCCACATGGGATTGCACGGCAACATACCAGTTACCACTGGATTCAAGGAATACGATTCCCATTCGGGCACCGGCATTTTCAATCATAATATCAATGAGCTGTTTTAATAAGGGTTTCAAGTGAATCTGACTGCTGATGGCCTGCATGGATTTCATGACACTGGTCATGTCTAGATTGTGTCCTATTTGCCCTTTTTGCGTTTCTGAAAGGGTTTCATGATGCGCCTGGTGAGGGGCATTTTTTTCTGAAACAATTTTTAAGAGTTTTGGATACCTGACCTCAAGCATTTTTGTGAGAGCCAATGCGCCCCATCGATAATAATTATACCAGGATTCATGCATGTAGGTTTGCGCCAGACGTATTTTATCTCGTGAAAGATAAAATTGAGCCGCACGTTTATTGGCCAAAGCCATTTCATTGATATACTCATTTCTTTTTGAAGCTTCGATGGCACGTTCATAAGCATCACTGGCTTTGGTGTCTTTTTTCAGAATACGATACCATTCTGCCTGGATTAAATAGTATTGTTGTTCATAGTTCATGGGTGCATAACGCGCCCATCGTTTAATACGCTTGAAATTAATCGTGATTCGTCCCAAATAGTCTTTTTGTCTGCTCAATGGCAGTTGATCATAAATGGCCAGCATGGAGAGGGTTTCAAAGTAGTAAAAACAAGGAACAATGGCTGTTCCCATCACGCTATCCAGATATTCTTTGGTAATGATGGATAACCTTAAGGCCTGATCATATTCTTCAAAAAAATAAGACAATAAAAATTTGTTGTAATATAAAAGACATAAACCGGTTCGATCATTGGCATCAATATGATATTGATCAGCTTTTGAATCATCATAAGCGTTACCGATTAATAAAAATGTATTTTCAGATTGACCGGTCAGATTTAAAATGACCTGATGCAACTGTTGATTGTAACGAAGGGGGGTGAGTTGTCGAAGCTGTTCAATGACCTGACTGTATTTTTGTGTTTCTAATTCAAGCTGGCGCAAGTCTTTCCCACTGTAAAAGGATATTATACAGTACATTTGAAGTGAAAATGCCGCATACTCCAGATTGCCGGTTTCACGTTCGATTTGATAGGCATCCAAAATCAAAGCAAGATTTTCATTCACATTTTCTTTCCAATGCCGGACAAACAGATTGAACATATGATGAATCCATGCGGTTGTTTTGTGTTCAAATTTTTCCACGATACGTATGGCCAGTTCTCCAAACTGATATCCACGATCAATATGACCGATAAATGCGCACAACAACATGCCATATGATAAGATAACAGTGGCTGCAAAAGGATTGAGCCCATATTTCAATGTGATTTGAATGCCTTTGAATACAAAAAAAGGAAACAATTCGGATCGGGTTAAATAAACAGGTAACATGATAAGATTGATAATTCGCATGGCGGCGAACATGTTTTGATCGGTCATCAAAGGTAAATTCATAATGGATTCTGGATTTTTTCCCAGAAGAAAATACTTGTTTCGCAAAAATCCCATCACCATATCGACCTTGCCTGGTTTTTCAGGCATTTTGATGCCCAATTGACGCAATATATCAAATGAAATATCAATGGCTTCTACCAGGCTGTTCTGAGAAATTCGGGCCTGTATGCGCACTTCATAAACACTCACCTTTTCTAAAAATGTTCTGGCATGCATACAGACATCATCAATAATCTGATCCATCGCATCAAGCTGACCGGCGAGATAAGCAATTTCAGCACCTGCATGTCGGATTTTTTGGGCAAGGTCGTAATGTTTGTCCCATCCATCATTTTGGGTCAAATGGATGGCAATGTTCATAAACGTAAAAGCCTGCTCAATGGCAAAAGATGCGCGTGCCTGCTTTCCAGCCAGATAATTGACCGTTGCAATGGTTAAGCGTTGATCGTCGGTGATAGATACCAAATCTTTCAAATCAATATCCTGCAATGATAAATAGCCCATCCCCAGATTCATTTGATTGACAATATCAAAAATGATTGGGGTATCAGGATCAAGGGATACATTTTCAAACATCAAAAAGCCAGTATCCAGATGCACTTTCTGTTTTTCCTTGTCAGGGATCAATGAATAAGCCGCTCGCTGAATTCGATCATGGGAAAATTTATATATCTGATTGCTTACAGGCACAATGAGATCTTCAATAACCGCTTCCTGGAGAATTTGATAAAGCTGGCTTGCGCTGATTTTTCCAGTAATCGCCAGGGTATCAATGGAAAAATGGGTGCCAATACAAGCGGCCATAATCAATAAATGTCGTGTTTTTGACGGCAACTGTTGAATTTTTGTCGCCATCAGTTCCACAACATTTTCAGTGATATTTTTTTGTTGTATGGCAGAGATATCTTGTTGCCATTGACCGGTTCTGGCGTCAAATTGAAGTAAATTTTCTGAATGCAGCGATTTGATAAACTCTGCCACAAAAAAAGGATTCCCCCGGGTTTTATGACAAATAATATCTGCCAGGGGTTGAGCGGATTCATTACCACATCCTATTGTATCATCTATTAATTCGGATATTTGACTTGGGTTTAAGGGGGTGAGTGCAAGATAATTGATTGAAATCTGTGCTTTTTGAATGTCATCCAAACAAGCAAGCAACGGATGATTTTTTGCAATTTCATTATCCCGATAAGCGATAATCACAAAAAAATACTGCTGAATGCCGGAAAGGAGGGTTTCAATTAATTTCAACGAGGCAACATCCACCCATTGAAGATTATCCAAAAATAAAACAAGGGGATGTTCTTTTGTGCAAAACACCTGAACAAATTGTTGAAAAACATTGTTCAGGCGGTTTTGGGCTTCTGATGGTGGTAAATCCGCAACCTCTTTTTGATGTCCAATCACATGAACAAGATCTGGAATAATGTCTGATAAAACGCGGCCATTTTTGGCAACGGCCTGTGTAATTTTTTTTTTCCATTGATGAACACGAGATTTTTTTTCAGTAAGCAATTGACTGCTCAAATCGTTAAATGCTTGCACAATGGCCTGATAAGGCTTTCGCTGAAAAGGATCATATTTTCCGGAAATAAAAAATCCCTGGCGTTGAAAAACAGGTTGTTTGAGCTCATTGACCACCGCAGACTTGCCAATGCCGGAAAAGCCAGTAACAACCATTAGCTCAGATGCACAGGTTGACTTTTTGGATGCTTCCAAAGGACCACAGGTTCGCTCAAATGCTGCGTTCAGTAATTGGAACTCGTGTGAACGTCCATAGAGTTTCACGGGTAAAATTAACCGGCCGGATTGCTCGGACACGTTGAGTTGAAATGGCTTTATGGAGCCATCAGACTGAATATTCTCTCTGCACCTTTTTAAATCTGTCAACAATCCCCAGGCACTTTGATAGCGATTGGCGGGTTCTTTTTTCAATAATTTCATGACAATCTCTGAGACCTGCGGCGAAATTTTTTCATACGTTCCAAAGGATTGAATCTCGATGTCATGAACAGGTCTTGGGGTTTTTGCCAGATGAGAATGAACCAGCTCCAAAGGATCATCAGAGACAAAGGGGGGATGCCCACTCAGCAATTGATACAGGGTTGCCCCCAGAGCATATAAATCACTTCGAAAATCAACGGGCTGATTAATGCGGCCGGTTTGCTCAGGAGAAATGTATGCAAGGGAACCTTCCATCAAGTAAGGATTGCTGGTCTGATCATTGTCATGCGCCAATACGCTGGAAATTCCAAAATCAATCAATTTTAACTGACGGGTTTCAGAATGGTAAATAAAATTGGATGGGTTAATATCTTTATGAATCACCTGTGCAGAATGGATTTCTCCAAGAATTTGTGCCATACGAATGGCAATCAATAAAAAATGCCGCGTGGATAATGAGAACTTTCTTTGATTCAGAGAAATTCCGCCAAAATCCTCCAACACAATCCCTGGTGTATGGCCCATTGAAAGAAACGTACAAGCATTGATGACCCCTGAACACTCTTTCAATAATTGGATAATCTGAAATTCACGCTGAAATCTTTCTAAATCTTCAGGCTCAGGATATTCACAATTCAGCATTTTAATTATTACTCGAGTATTATCTTGCACATGATAAGCCCGCATGACAAGGGTCTTGCTGCTTTCATAAATGGTATCTGTTATGGTATAATCTGCGATATTCATGATATTGATTTTCTATTTTTCGATGATTAACGGTTTAAATTTTGTTCAATAGCATGAATTGTGCCTGTCATGTATATTAGCGTGGGCCTTTGGTTCAGAATAACGACTACCCGTCAAAAAAAATTGTTTATCCCAGGGCGTTGGAGTCCCAAATTTTTAGATTTGGGAGTCAAAGAGTAATACCTTTTTGGCTTCTTAGAAGCATCCTTTTGATGCTGAAATAGTGCTTTTAAGAAACATTCCCCATTTTAATTTCGGAGACACGATCCTTAATTCGATGAATAGTGGAGTCCTAAAGCTTTAGCTTTGGGAGTTCCTTA
>PEAL01000554.1 GCA_002753725.1 Deltaproteobacteria bacterium | reverse complement strand
GATTAGTAAAAATTTAGAACTTCCACCCTGAATTTTTGTAAAAAGGGATTCCAGTATTTCCATTTCTTCATCAGGAATAATAGGTGTCAGGTAGTTGGAGATATTTCCTGTGGCTTGCTCAAAATTATCAATGATGATCGTGCAAGAGTGTAAGGACAAAATATAAGCCAACATATGGACTTTTTCATCCAGGGGAAGACTGAAAAAGTTGTTTTGTAATGAATAAGCAGCCGCCAGACAGTTAAAAATAAATTCAACCGTGCGAACATTGGGAAATGAAAACCAGAAAATTTGGTGATTTTCAGGCGTATGGTCTGCACGTATTTTCATAAAATTTCGAACCAGAGTGGTTTTTCCAATGCCTGTTGGTCCATGAATCAATATAACCGGTCGATGAGAATCGAAAAAATTTTCCAATGCCTCAAGTTCTTGTTCCCGACCGATAAAACCAAAAGGGTTATCATCTTCAAGGCTTATGATATTTTGAATCAATTGAGATTCCATAGATGCGATTCCTCCATTAGGATGCATGACTTTTAAAAAAAAGTGTATTATATTTATAAACGTTTTTATGTAAAACAATCATTGATGGTAAGCAAGACTTTTTTATATAAGGATAGAAAAATGAGAGATAAAAAAAAACAAAAAATGGTAAATATCGGAGTACTAGACTTTTCTTTATTGATCGATCATCTTAGACAGAGTTTTGATGGAACATGTCAGGTACAGCTCGATGTACTGAATAAAATTGTTAAAGAATGCCCTGATTTGATGGCCCCTATCACGGACTTTGAAAAACTTGATACCTATCAAACGGATATTCACCGTCTGTTCCAACTGGTTTTTCCCAGGATTTTTTGGGAAACCGAAAAAATTGGAGTGATATTACCGGCATCAATGAAACCGCTAATTTATTCACCGAGATTTAAATATTCTTTTTTGAATGAAAGTGGGCAATTTCAATTTCCCAGTGATTTTGACATCGGTCTTTTTATAAAAAAACGTTTATCAAGAATGTATATGCATATTCTTGATAAAGTGTACCTCCAAAAAACAAGTGCTGTAAAAAATGATCATATTATTTTACCAAACATTGACAAAGAAACAGGCCTTGAACGTTTTTATCACATGAATGTGGATATGCGATTTGTGAAAGTTCTTTCGGATGGGCCCTTTAAAGACTTGAGTGAAGAAGAACTCAAGAAAATCAAAAACAATATTACTGATCCTGAACGTATTCAGGAAATTTTGCCAATCGAAAATTTTAAAATCTCAGGCGTTACCATTCTACGAGCAACCGAAGTGACCCAAACACATGTTCTGTCATTGATTCAGAAAGATTTGATCGATCAGGACAATGTGGTTACACAAAAAGGTTTTTTGAGGCTTCAACAACGTCTGCGGAATTATTTTAAATTGCCCAATCTGGTTGCCAGTCTTTCAAGTTTTTATGAAGATCAGATTCTTTTATTAAATACAGGCTGTGACCTGACAAATTCCTGTATTTTTTCCAATTCTCGACATTTGCCCAAATCTTATTTTGTAAATACACCTTTTGAAAAAGCCGTTGTGAGAAAGAAAATTCTCGCTTTTGGTGATATTGTCAAAGACACCTCTCTTAATATTTCTAAAAAAACATTGGATGGTGCGAATATCCATTCATTGCTGATTTGCCCTTTGCTTTATAAAGACGAATGTATTGGTACCCTGGATCTGGCAGATCCTGATGTTGATGTTTTTGGAACTCAGGAAATTATCAAGATAGAAGATATTCGTCCCCTCTTTGCTATGGCCATCAATCGCGCAGTGGAAGATTTGGATAATGAAGTTCAAGGGATTATCAAGCAACAGTGTACAGCCGTTCACCCGTCAGTTGAATGGCGATTTCGACAGGCAACGTTGAAATATATCACAGAAATGCAGTTGGGAAATCAGAGTGAGCTTTCACCCATTATTTTTAAAGAAGTCTTTCCTTTATACGGCATTGCTGATGTTCGGGGATCAACCAAAGCCCGAAATCATGCCATTCAAAAAGATCTTGAAGATCATTTGACATGTGCCAGATCAGTGATAGAGACAGCAGCCAAAGAAAAACCCATGCTGATACTCAACCAGTTGTTAGGCAGGATACAGGAGCAACTTGAACGGATTCAAAGCGGTCTTGCTTCAGGTGATGAACTGTCTATTGTAAAATTTGTTCGTCAAGATATTGAAGATGTCTTTCCACATATTCGTCTTTTTTCACCCAACGTATCGAAAGCGATTGATCTTTATGAATCTCAGGTCGATCAAAATGTGGGAACCATCTATCGATTACGGAAAGAATTTGAAGAAAGCATTCAACTGCTCAATCAGCGATTGGCTTCTTTTCTCGATACCGAAGAAAATCGCATTCAGGAAATTTTTCCTCATTATTTTGAACGCCATCGAACAGATGGTGTTGATTATTTGATGTATATTGGTAAGTCCATGAATGAAAAAGGAGAATTTCATGAAATATATTTAAAAAATCTTCACCTCTGGCAGCTTCAGGTGGCCTGTGGTATGGCCTGGTTGACGCAACATCTTAAGCCAGAACTTTCGGTAACATTGGATACCGCACATCTGGTGTTGGTTCAAAGCAGTCCTTTATCCATTCGATTTAGGTATGATGAGAAAAAATTTGATGTTGATGGCGCTTATGATATTCGTCATGAGATTATCAAATCTAGAATTGACAAAGCGGTGGTCAAAGGTACACAAGAACGTCTGACACAACCACAAAAGATTGCCATTGTGTATTCTCAACAGGAAGAGGAAACAGAAATGGTGCAGCATGTCTCTTTCCTTCAAAAAAAGGAATTCCTGAAAAAACATGTTGAATATCTTGATCTTGAGGATTTACCTGGCGTGAATGGTTTGAAAGCTTTGCGAGTCGGCGTTATCATGAATAGTTCAGCTCTTGCAGAGTGGATGATCCCATATTGTCTGGATCAGGCGTAAAAAAGGAGAAACAAATGCGAAGCATGATCCATTCGACTCCGGTTATCGCAGCGTAGGGCTAAAGCCCAACGCTGAATTGAAAAAGGACGCTAAAGCGCCCTCAAAGCTCCTTAAAAATGAGTGATAGACTAAATTTTTTTTCTTCCATTCAAAAAAAGAAAGACTCGTTGCCTTAGGAATGTTCGAAAAATAAGTTCCCATTTTAATTTCGGAGACATGAGCCTTAATTCGATG
>PEAL01000553.1 GCA_002753725.1 Deltaproteobacteria bacterium | reverse complement strand
TTGGCAGAAACAGGATATAACGTTTTCAATTCCTGAGCAAAAAGGGATATTTTGTATTCAACGGTACGATTAATGGGAACCAGTTGTTTACGATATCGTTTGGGAAGGCCTTTGATCAATGCAGTGAGCTTGTCTTTCAACAGCCCGTGGACAAGCCATTCAAAATCACAGGGAACGACCTGACTGATCTGATTTCGTGTGGTTTCTACCATTTCAGCGGCAACAATCCATTCTCCGGCACGGTTGAAAATCGATGATCCTGGAAAAATCATCACGTCTTTATTTTTTGCAGCCAGAAACATATTGTTTTGTTTTTTTGTGCAATATTGGATAAAAAACCGCTCAAAATACATCGAATATATTTTGCATTCTGTATATCAACTTATTTTATACATCTACAAAGAGTAGAATTTAAACTTGTGTCATAAAAATTATTTTTAATCACAACCATGATTCGTCGGTTCCAATTAAATATGTCTTTGAAAATCCATCGAATCATGCAAAACCCTTGCTATTTTGATACCTTCTTCATATTCTACATAAAAAATTACGTGTCGACCAATGTGATAACTTCTAAGATTAGAAGCAATCTCATTTCGTAATTTTCCATGTATGATATAGTTCGCCAACTTTTTAGCACATTGACGTATCGAAAATATGTATTTATTAGATTGCTTTTTACCCCAGTTTTTTATTGTATACTTTTTAATACCGATAAGATCATTTCGGGCTTGTATAGATAAGAGAACCTTTGACATTATATAACAGCTTCTTCTTTTAAAATATCATTTAAATCAAACTCAACCAGTTCACCATTGTTAATCTCATCCAACCCTTTATTTACTTCTTTTTTGAGTCTATTAAGTTTTATATTATCAAATTCGTTAGTGCGTAAAACTATATCAGTAATAAAGTCAGTTGCATTCAAGTAGCCACCAACAACAACTTTTGTATTAACAATTTCTCCTATTCTTTCTGATAGTTGTATATTCATAAATAACTCCTTTTCTTTTATCGGAATTGTAATGCTTATAATCCATTTTCATACAATCTTTGACAGAATTGATTTTTTTTGTTTTATATTTTCTGAATAATTTACTCTTTATGTTGATATTTGTCAATCACGCTTTCAGAGGATCTCAACTCTCCTTTTTCGTGTTCCATTGGATATTCGCACAGTTCACGATTTCAGTGGGTCTCAGATTTCACTTTTTATCAAATGTCCGCGCAATAAACAATTTCAGTGGATATCCAGTGTAAAATAGGGTCCATACGATTACCAGAAAATTCAGATATGCTGGCGTATTGATAATTAAAAGAAAATTGTCCATGACCAGAGCCTGAGGTGACAACAAGGCAGACTCTTGTGGGATTTTAAGCAAATAATTATATTCCTCGCATTTGTATTTCCGCTAAATCATCCGCCGAATTTCCAAAATTTTTTTTTCCAGGCGTTTGGCAGAAACAGGATATAACGTTTTCAATTCCTGAGCAAAAAGGGATATTTTGTATTCTTCGATCATCCAGAAAAGATTTTCCAAGGCCTGTCGTTTTTCATCGGACGATTGTGGATTTAGCTCACGAGCCATCTGCGTTAATTGATCTGAAAATAACTTGATTTCTTTATTCCGATCAAGGGCTTTTTGAATATCTGTTACGCCTCGCTCGGCACGAATGGTCATGGCTTTCAGATATCTGGGAAGATGTTTCAGTTGATCGGTTTGGAAAATATCCAGATAATTGACAGGAAGCAAATGATTTAAATCTTTCCGAAGTTGTTTACAAAACTCTTGAATCAACGGATTGACTGTCATTTGAGTTTCAATGGCGTAGATTTTAACACGCACTTTTTCGCAGGCATCCAATATGGCCTGGACCCTGTCAAATAAAGTTGCTGCCTGTTTGTTGAGTTTTGGAAGAAGGGTGTGTACAAATTTTTCAAAGGCTTCCTGGGTTTGAAAAGGTCTTTTAAAAAGTGTTCGGATTAAATGGTTTCGCATGGATTTAGCAACAGCATCATATCCACCAAAAATCACGCATCCAGGATGATCTCGAAAAGTGGCGATCCAGTTTTTTTGAAAATATTTGAGTTGTGCGTTGAATTTTCTGGATAAAAGAACACTCACCCCCTGGCAGTGTTTTTCTTGGGCTGTTTTTGAATTTTCAAACAGTTTTAAATCAACCTGTCCATCTTGAGCTGATAAGCCTAAAAAACCCGCCCTATTTTCATCGATCATGACGCTATCCGGTAAATCACCAAAATCCCAGTCAGTACAATTTTTTCTTTCCCATTTTTTGGCGGCTGATGCCCAGGCATCAGAAACAAGGCAAGGCTTTACATTTTGAGAGCGACATAATTCATGAATATTTCGATGCGCAGCAACCTCCTTACCATGATGATTGGTCAGGGAAAAACGCATTTTCAGGTAATCAGGGAGTTGAATGCTTTGCCAGGTTGATGCGGGTATGTCCACGTGAAAATGTTTGTGAATGGTTTGACTGAGAAATGAAAACAAGGCGGTATTCGGTTTTTCATGCATCATATCCACCAACCGGTCAACGGTACGATTAATGGGAACCAGTTGTTTACGATATCGTTTGGGAAGGCCTTTGATCAATGCAGTGAGCTTGTCTTTCAACAGCCCGTAGACAAGCCATTCAAAATCACAGGGAACGACCTGACTGATCTGATTTTGAGGGATTTTCAGCGTGACACCATCATCCGCCTCACCTGGAGAAAATTGATAGGATAAAGAATACGATTTACCATTAAGGGTTACATGATCAGGAAAAAAGGATAGTCGTTCATCATCCGGTTGAATGATCAGTAGATCTTCCTCAGACATTTTCAAAAAATGATCGGTCCTTTTTTTTCGGATTAAATGATTTAATGTTCTGATATCATAAACAGTTTCAAGCCTGCTGTGGTAAAACGCCACTTGTTCTTCATCGCTGACCAGCAAATCCTTACGCCGGGTTTTATTTTCCATTTCCTGAATTTTTTTGATCAACTCTTGATTATGTATTAGAAAATCAAATTTTTCAAAGCAGTCACCTTCAACCAGGGCAGATTGAATGAAAATATCTTTGGCAATTTCCGGTTTAATTGGTCCATATGATACCCGACGTTTGGGGACAATCAGCAATCCAAAGAGAAAAATCTGCTCATCTGCAACCACCTCGCCGCGTTTTTTCTCCCAATGCGGATGCTGATAACGCCTG
>PEAL01000552.1 GCA_002753725.1 Deltaproteobacteria bacterium | reverse complement strand
ACTGATTGAATGCAAAGGACGTCGAAATAAAGCAGCTACCTTACTGGGATGGGGACGAAGCACATTGTGGAGAAAAATTAAACACTATAAACTTGATACGTAATGAATTATGGAAAAAAAATATCTTATCCCTTTATTTGACGATCAAGTGGCACCCCGCTTTGATTTGGCCACAGAGGTTTCTATTGTTACGCTCGACGCAAAAGGTCAGCCTGTGGAAAAAAGAACGGTTGTGCTACCAAGGGCATCAGCAGAAGATCTCTGCCATCTTATTCTTTTGGAAAAAATCGAAACACTGGTGTGTGGTGGCATTGAAGATGAATATTATCAGTATCTTAAATGGAAAAAAGTCACTGTCTTAGACTCTGTCATTGGGTCTTACAAAGATGTTATCAAGCGATTGGGAGCCATTCCATCTGAAAAAGGCGTGCCCACCGCTAAAAAAATTCGCGAGGAAAAATGACGTTTAATTTTAAAAAATTATTGAACATTAAAGAAATTTTTCAAATGTTAACCGAAGTCAAGTCTTCAGAAGAACGATACCAAAAACTTCGAAGAAATATGAGAATATTGATGATTGGTTTAACCATTTTTCCCCTGTCAATGATGGCTGTGATCAATTATCATCAATACCAGCGAAGTCTCAGGGAAGAGATTATCACTCCTGAAAAAGTACTCGCCAACAAAACCCGTCACTCCTTTGAATTTTTTTTAAAAGAACGTTTATCTCTCATCAAATCCATTTCATATTTTTATTCTTATGAACAGTTATCTGACAAGGAAACCCTTAATCATATTCTGTATACACTTAAAAAAGAATTCAGCGGTTTTGTGGATCTGGGTCTGATTAACGGTACTGATGGTCATCAGTTGTGTTATGTGGGACCGTATACGCTTGAGGGTAAAAATTATGCTGAACAAAGCTGGTTTCAGGAATTGATGCTCAGAGGAACATATTTCAGTGACGTGTTTATGGGATATCGAAAATTTCCCCATATAGCCATTGCTGTTCAACGTCTTGAAAAAACAGGCCATTCCTGGATTGTTCGGACAACCATTGATACAAAAATGTTTGACAATCTTATTGCAGCTATGGGGCTTGATGCAGATGGAGATGCGTTTGTGATTAACAAAGAGGGTATTTTTCAGACCGATTCCCGTTTATATGGAAAAGTTCTCGAACGATGTCCATTAAAAATTTCTAACGCTGGATATGCAACCTATGTTGATGAGCGAAAAGATCCCAATGGAAAAGATATTGTTATTACATATACCCATTTAACTTACCCTGAATACACATTGGTTATTGTAAAATCACGATCCACAGTTTTGAAAACATGGTATGCCCTTAAAAGTGATCTGTTTCTTGTTTTTTTGATCAGTTCTATCCTGATTATTATTGTCGTCTTTCGACTGACACGAACAATGGTGTACCGCATCAAAGTTGCAGACCAAAATCGTGAGAGTGCTTTTCGTGAGTTACAACATCAACACAAACTTTCATCCATTGGCAGGCTGGCCGCTGGTGTTGCTCATGAAATTAACAATCCCATGGCGATCATTAATGAAAAAGCCGGACTCATCAAAGATATCATTGAATACACACCTGATTTTGCACAAAAAGATAAATTCTTACCCCTGGTAATGTCCATCGTGAACTCAGTTGATCGCTGTCGAACCATCACCCACCGATTGTTAGGGTTTGCAAAACGAATGGAGGTTGAAATCGAACATCTGGACGTGAACGAACTCTTAAAAGAAGTCCTGGGGTTTTTGGAAAAAGAAATTTTTTTCCGAAACATCGATGTCTCTCTTGAACTGGCAGAAAATCTATCCGCTATTGACTCAGATCGAGGGCAACTTCAGCAAGTCTTTTTGAATATTTTGAATAATGCAATGGCTGCCATTGAAGACAAAGGGCGGATCATTATAACGACCTGGGAAAAAAATATTAATGGTGTGGCTGTTTCTATACAGGATAATGGCTGTGGTATGTCTGAAGAAACATGCCATAAAATATTCGAACCTTTTTTTACCACAAAAAAAGAATATGGAACCGGTCTAGGACTTCCCATTACCTATGGAATTGTCAAAAAACTTGGCGGAGACATTGAGGTAAAGAGCAAAGAACATGAAGGCACCACATTCAATATTTTTCTACCGAAAAATCAATTCTTAAAAAATGGAGCTTCTTAGAACCAATGAAAATTCTTCTTGTAGATGACGAGCAGGAATTTGTCACGGCCCTGGCTGAAAGGCTGACATTAAGAGATATGGACGCTTCAGTCGCTACAGATGGCGAAATGGCTTTAGCACTTATAGATACTGATCCGCCAGATGTTGTTGTATTGGATATTATGATGCCAGGCATGAACGGTCTGGACGTTCTCGAAAGAATTAAATCCATCCACCCTGGCATACCGGTGATTCTTCTTACAGCAAGAGGCGCCACAAAAGATGGTATCCAGGGGGCAAAATTGGGCGCTTTTGACTATCTGATTAAACCCATCGATATTGATGAACTCATTCAAAAATTGAATGAGGCCATATAAAGAAACATATATATATGATAAAAACATGACAATTTGGAAGAAATGGGCAATCACCAATGACACGAACCATTATGATCACAGCGGGGGAAGCATCAGGCGATGCTCACGGCGGACGCCTGGTTAACGCCATTCACTCCAGAGACAAAACCATCCGGTTTATTGGAGTGGGTGGCGATCAGATGAAACAAGCGGGTGTAAACCTTTATGTTCACTTAAAAGACCTTTCAGTGGTCGGAATAACGGAGGTTTTTTCCAAGCGCGGTGGAATCTTTTCAGGATTAAGCACAGCTAAAAAAATGCTCAGGGAAATGCAACCCGATCTACTAATTTTAATTGATTTTCCTGATTTTAATCTGATCGTTGCCAAAACAGCAAAAAATTTGAGAATTCCAGTGCTGTATTATGTCAGCCCGCAAATTTGGGCCTGGCGTTCAGGTCGGGTTAAAAAAATTAAGCGATTGGTTGATCATATGGCGGTTATATTACCCTTTGAAGTGGATTTTTATCGTAAATATCAGGTTCCAGCAACCTATGTGGGCAATCCGCTTTTAGATCATTCCGCCATTCCAAAAGATGATGCTGCGCAAGTCAAAAACACAAAAACCATTGGCCTGTTACCTGGCAGTCGTGATGGTGAAATTCAAAATTTGTTGCCCATCATGGCTCAGGCTGCTGATCGCATCG
>PEAL01000551.1 GCA_002753725.1 Deltaproteobacteria bacterium | reverse complement strand
TTCAAGTTTTCCAGAGCTTTAGCACGTTCCCAGGCATCCGGCACACAGGTCATACCGGCGTTTAATACAGATACTGCAACATCTTTGGATATATTCGATTCCGTCAGGATATTGATCATACGTGTTTTAAAAAAATCCATTATTTCGGTGATGTTATCAGAACGGGGTTCTGTCAGTTTGTTTTCAATGGCTGAAATGGCCTGCTCAATAAGTTCTTGAAGCGAAAAGGTTAGATGACGTGCCTGAAGGATTCGAATCACCCCAATACCCTGTCGTCTGAGGGCATAAGGATCGGCTGCCCCTGTGGGTTTTAAGCCAACAGCAAAGCATCCGCAAATGGTGTCCATTTTATCAGCGATGGCAACAAGTGCGCCTTCAATGGTTTTAGGGAGATCACCACCAGAATAGGTGGGTTGATAATGCTCCTGAATAGCTGTCGCAACGGAAGGATCTTCCTTCGCATGACTGGCATAAATGCGTCCCATAATCCCCTGAAGTGATGGAAATTCATTGACAACTTGAGAAACCAGGTCAGATTTAGACAGCCAGGCTGCTCGAGTAACATGTGACAGAAGAAGATCATCATCAATTTTGCGCGCGAGATAATCAGCCAATTTTTGAATTCGCACTGTTTTATCGTAAAGGGTTCCCAATTTGGCTTGAAACAGAACGCCCTTTAATTTTTCAACACGCTGATCTTGATTTTCATTCAGATCAGCCAAGAAAAAAAATCGGGCATCTGAAAGCCTCGCACGAAGCACACGCTCATGCCCCTTTGTAACAAGATCCATATTTTTAACAGGTGTATTGTTAATGGCTATAAAACAAGGCATCAGTTGACCATCAGGACGGGTAATGGCAAAGTATTTTTGATGTTCTCTCATTGCACAAATCAGGACTTCTGAGGGAACCTCCAGAAAATGGTCTTCAAATTGACCACAGCAGGCAGATGGATATTCCACCAGATTGGTGACAATGTTCAATAATTCAGGGTCATGTTTAACAGCTCCACCTGATGTATCTGCAAGCTGCTGGATATCACCTTGAATCATTTGTTTGCGTTTTTCAATATCAACAACGACAAAGGCTTTTTCAAGTTCTTCAAGATACGTTTCCGGCGAATTGATTTCAATCGCCTGAGGATGCATAAAACGATGCCCATATGTGGTCTTTCCATTTTTCAAATGTCCCCATTCAAAAGGTATACAGGTTTTATCCAATAAACAAAGGAGCGAGACAACAGGACGAGCAAATGATTTGGTATAATCTGACCAACGCATGGTTTTTGGAAAGGGAATGGAATCAATCAAAGAAGGTAACATCGTCGTTAATATTTCGGTTGTGGCTTGTCCTTCCTCAGTGATTTTAAGACATAAATAATCACCTTTTGGCATTTTTTTAATAAAAATATCATCAACAGACTGTCCCCATTTTTCAGCAAATTTGATGGCTGGAACTTTTGGCGTTCCATTATTGTCATAAGCCACACGCTGTGGAGGCCCGGTTTCTTCTCGTGTCTGAGATGGCTGCATATTTGCCATATTTGCAACATAGACAGTCAATCGTCTGGGGGTTCCCATTGTTTTGATGGGGCCATGAGCAATGCGCGATTTTTTCAGCGCAGTACTCAAATTTTGATATAAACTATTCAAAGCAGGTTCTATATATCCTGCGGGTAATTCTTCTGTACAAATTTCAAAAATCAAATCGTTCATCGATGTCTCCTCGACGGTTTCAAGCGTTGAGCTTTAGGCTTACGCTTTTCTCATTCGCGCTAACATATCCCTGATTATTCAAAAGCAATATCCAGAAGGGCATTTTCCATAGGGTCTGTCAAACGCGTAATAATAATCATATCATCCTGAGCAATGCCATTGGAAATGATGGCTATTTCCGGTTCCACTTTTTCGACAGTGACAGAACTGGTTTTCAATCGACTATCTTCGGCCATATAGACTGTATTTTCATAAGAAACGGCCCATCGTGGCAGTGTGTACACATTTTTCAAAATTTTTCCAGGAATTTCAACCAGACAAAACATTCCTTCAACCATCGGCAGAGGGTTGTTTTGTTCGTAGTCAGCATTTTGGACATCCACGTAAACAGCAACAGTGATTGTCCGTGTGTGTTCATTGAATTTAACCACCCGATGCAGTTGGCCATGCCAGAAATGTTTATCCGGGGCTTCAGTCCAGCGAATACGACAGGTAACAGGAAGCAAGTCATCAAACCATGCCATTGAAGGATGTCCATTTTTGGAATGTTTAAATTTTAGCCACTTTTGAGCATCACGGCTATCGATGGGGACTTGAATTTCAAGCTGTTTATCGTTTGCCAGGGTGAGTACATGCTGTCCCTTATTGAGAAATTGCCCCTTTTCAATGTGAACCAATTTAACACGCCCATCAAATGCTGATTTTACCTGACATCGTTCCAAATTTGCCTGAGCAACCTCAAGACGTGCCTTATTGGCAGCCAAAGAATGAAAGGCTTCTTTGATTCGAAAGGGATACAGATCGACCGTTTGTGTCAATAGATGAAACTGGTCAGTGGCTGAATTATAGTTCTTCTCATTGGCATCCACTTGTGATTGCGTTCCAACCTTGTTTCTTTCAAACAATTGTTTGACACGTAAAAATTCAGCCCTGGATAATTCCATATTGCGTTTAGCGGTTTTTAAGCGTTTTTCATCAATGATATGCTGCGTTTTCAATCGTTGAAGATTGTTTTCTCCTTGAGCAATCATTGCATCCAGTTCTTTAACAGCAGCAACATAATTTCTATCATCAATTTGAAATAAAATGTCCGAAGCATCAATCACTTCTCCAACATCCAATCTTGGATGGACATACGTTACACAGCCTGAAACTTCCGGAGAAATGTTCACCTCTTCTTTTGCTCGAAGTTCACCATAGCCTGTAATCTTGATTGAAATATCTTCTGGAGTCATTCTTTTTGCAATGACACGAAGTGGTTTTTCAAGCTTTTTTGCTTCAGAAGGCGGCTTTTTGAGATGGGCAAGTGTTTTCATACCCAAAAAGCCTATGGTTAAAACTGAAATACAAATAATCACCCGAAGGATTAATGTATACGTGGTTGATGGTTCTCTTGTTTCTAACATGGTCTTTCACCTATTTTCTGTGATTATATCTTTCGTTAATGACATAGAAATTATTTATTCGATTAATTGAATAAATCCAATTGATTGTAAAATTTTTTGTTTTATTTTTTCGTGAT
>PEAL01000550.1 GCA_002753725.1 Deltaproteobacteria bacterium | reverse complement strand
GATATTCATATCAATCCCTGGGTGGTGGTTCCTTTTTTAAACCATATCATTCAAGCCACTGGCGCTCCATTAGCTGACAAATGGGTAACCTTTCGAGAACTTAGAGGAGGACAAGCCCGATTTGCTTTATATGAACAACGATTTGAAAAAGAATTAAAACGCATTGCTGATAATTTTACCGATGTATTTGAAGATCTCATCCATATCTTCAATGGCCGTCAATTGGAATCGGATCATCAACATCCCTCAGATCCAATGAACAGAGCGGATATATCCCTTGTTTTATACCCCTTTCCAAAAATTCCTTTGCTTATCCAGTATTGGAAACCTGAAGATGACCTTGGATCAAATATTACCCTTTTTTTTGATGAAAAGGTTCATGAACAGTTGGACACAGAATCTCTGTATGGTTTATTATCCGGTCTTCTACAAATGTTTTATCGTCTGGCAATGCGTCATGGGATCTAATCCTTTGGATCAGACAATGAGTGATATTCTTGAAGTCAACAACCTGACAATGGACTTTGGCGGTCTTCGGGCCCTGGATAATGTAAACATTCGTGTTGCTCCTAAAAAGACTGTCGCTTTGATTGGTCCCAATGGTGCTGGCAAAACAACTTTTTTTAATTGTATCACCGGTATATACGCACCCACTGGCGGAGCGTTGTATTTGCTTTCAAACGATGGCAACAGGCATCGGATCAATGGGCTCAAACCCAATAAAATAACTCAACTGGGCATGGCCCGAACCTTTCAAAATATTCGATTGTTCAACAATATGACGGCTATGGAAAATGTAATGATTGGCCAGCATTGTCGAACAAGCACCGGTGTATGGGGGGCGATTCTTCGCGATCGTAAAACAATTACAGAAGAAAACAACGTGGTTAAAAATGCCTATCATCTGCTTGAACAGGTGGATCTGTCAAAAAGAGCCAACATGCTCGCCAAACATTTACCCTATGGTGAACAACGCCGCCTTGAAATTGCCCGCGCATTGGCAACCCATCCACAACTCCTTTTACTTGACGAACCGGCTGCAGGTATGAATCCCCAGGAAACCATTTCACTGGTGTCTTTGATTCAAAAAATTCAACACATTTATCATATTTCTGTTTTGATTATTGAACATGACATGAAACTTGTCATGCAACTTTCAGATTATATTTATGTATTGGATTATGGTCGCTTAATTGCCAGTGGCACACCTGAAATAATCAAAAAGCATCCACAAGTGATTCAGGCATATTTAGGGGAGGCGATTGATGCTTAGTTTGAAAGGCGTTCATGCAGGATATGGTCGAATATCTGTATTAAAGGATGTCACCCTCATGGTCAAGGAAGGAGAAATTGTTACCCTGATTGGGGCCAATGGTGCAGGAAAAACAACCACATTGATGACCATTTCCGGTGTCATTCCCACGAAATCTGGAACCATCCAATTTATGGATCAATCCATACAGAACCAGCGGCCTGATCAAATTGTTCGTATGGGAATTAGCCAGGTGCCGGAAGGTCGTCATATTTTTCCATACATGACAGTTCGTGAAAATCTGGACATGGGGGCTTATTTAAGAAAAGATACCAAAGGAATACAAAAAGATTTGGAACAAATGTTTACACTGTTCCCGATTCTCAAAGAACGAAAGCATCAAGTGGGTGGGACATTGAGTGGTGGAGAGCAACAAATGCTGGCCATTTCACGCGCATTGATGGCTCGCCCGAAGCTCTTGCTTTTTGATGAACCTTCCCTGGGGCTGGCGCCCATTTTTGTTCGTCAAATATTTGATATGATCAAACAAATCAATGAAATCCACCAAACAACAATCCTGCTCGTGGAACAGAATGCCAATCTTGCTCTGAAAATTGCTCATCGGGGGTATGTCATGGAAAATGGTCGGATTGTGCTGCATGATCGCTGTCAATCCTTAATTAAAAATGATTCGGTCAGAAAAGCCTATTTGGGAATTATTGAGGACTAATCATTGAAAGCTCAACAACGGGAAAAAAGAATGATAAACACCCCAAAAAAGCCCGAATGGGCAAAAGACAATTGCAAAGCGTTTGCATCGATGATTGTCCCTGGTGTCTCTGGTGGTCATGATGGGAATTTGGCTTATGAGAAACAATCAAACCTGTCTGATCATTCTTCAAAACAGGTTATTCGTGCAAAAAAATTAACACCAGATGACTATGTTCAAGGGATATTAAACCAGGATCGTGCTGTTTTAGGTCGCGCTATTACATTGGTTGAAAGTCATTCTGCGCGTCATAGAGACATGGCGCAACAGATTCTTGAAAACTTGACACCCTACACCGGTCAATCCATTCGTGTTGGCATTACAGGTGTTCCAGGGGTTGGCAAAAGCACATTTATTGAGGCTTTAGGTTGTTTTTTGCTGAACAAAGGATTTCATCCGGCAGTGTTAGCGGTTGATCCCAGTAGCAGCATTACTGGCGGCAGTATCCTGGGGGATAAAACCCGGATGGAAAAATTATCGCGTGATCGTCGATGTTTTATTCGCCCATCACCCTCCAGCGGAACATTGGGTGGTGTTGCCCAACGTACTCGTGAAACCATGATGATCTGTGAAGCGGCTGGATTTGATGTGATTCTGGTTGAAACGGTGGGGGTGGGCCAAAGTGAAACAAGTGTTCGGTCAATGGTCGATTTCTTTTTACTGCTCATGCTGGCCAATGCAGGAGATGAACTTCAAGGCATCAAAAAGGGAATTATGGAAATGGCTGATGCCTTACTGATCAACAAAGCTGATGGCGACAATAAACTTCGGGCAGAATCGGCCAGAAATGAGTATGAAAGAGCCCTTCATTATCTTCAACCCTCCATTGAAGGCTGGAAACCTCATGCCCATACCTGTTCATCATTGACCGGAGAAGGGATTGCCGATATATGGGCTGTGATTGAATCTTTTTGCTCCAAAACAAAACAATCGGGAATATTTTATAAAAATCGAAAAAAGCAGGCGCTGAACTGGTTCCACTCCTTGATTGAAGATCGCTTGAAAACACTTTTTTTTCAACATTCCGCAGTGAAACATCACCTGCCAAAAATAGAAAAGGCCATTGCTGAAAAGAATTACTCGCCATCAAGTGCAGCCAGTCAGTTGATGGATCATTTTTTATCACGCTGACGACTTAGGTGATTTCCGAAAAAGAATATACCAAAAAATACTAAATAAATATGAATATCAGCGCCCATAGCTGTCAGGCTAAAAGAATTTTATTT
>PEAL01000088.1 GCA_002753725.1 Deltaproteobacteria bacterium | reverse complement strand
GCTAAAACCAGTATTGGATGCAATGAATGACGGCAGAACGGTTGTCGAACTACAACAAATGTTTGGAGATAGTTTATTGAATGTTATTGGTATATTGTATGAAAAAGGGTTTATTGAATTTAAAATTTCAAAAAAAAGAAATCAATAATTTGATTTAATACGATTTTCAATGTCTTGGACAATTTTTGTCAGTGCGCCATCGGGTGCAGATAATTGATTATCAGACCACAATGCACTTCCTTCATTGCTGAAAATTTGAGAGCTTTCTATCCACTCTTTACTTTGCCAGTTACATTCTCTTATTAAAATTGGATAAAAAATAGATCCCATTTCTTTTTTTTTCAAAATTGTCGGAATTTCATGCTGTTCAATAAATTCAGAACTGATCGAATGAGGACTAATTAAGAAAATAAAAACATCTGAATTATTCATTGCATCCTGTATGTCAGTTCGCCAGTTATTACCCGTTCGAATTTTTTGATCATACCATATTTTATTTATAATCGATTTGTTGATACTTCTTAAATGAAGTATCAAGGCATCCAGTTGTTTTGAATCCTCATGACTATAGCTAATAAAAATTTGTACAGAAATTGTTCTTTGTGTTTCAATACTACTCAAATGTTCTGTCTTATCAAAACCTGTTTCAATAAGACGCTGAATACTCACTTCATTGTCGCTATAACCGCACAAAATAAACTGTTGCTTTTCATTGAGTCTTTTTTTTAATTTTTCATACTGATATAAATATTGGGAACTTGGTGAATTTCTGCACTCTTCGCAACGGCAAGGAACCCCTAATTTGACAACTGGACGATTCAGTTGAGTATGAATGTCATCCATTTCGTCCATAATTAATTCTCTTAAAAAAGTGTTGTCATGCTGGGATCCTGTGATTTGGATGATGATCTTGTGTTTAATTTCATCACTTTTTATAAGGGCTTCTGATGTATCGTGTTTTAAAACCAGCCCCGTTCGCCAATAACACTTATCTTTGATGCGCCGATTATTGTGGACAATCAACCTTGGAATAATGCCGGCAGGCATGAAATCATAATGCAGTTCAAGCCTGACAGATGATTCTGGCCAGTCATCAACAAAATCCGGTTCAGATGGCGATAGCAGTTGCGGAACAATGTATTGATTCGTATGGTCAATTTTAAAACACAATTCAAACTTCATCATTAATGCTAATAAAGAGGAATACTTTTCAGGCGGATAATCATGCCACAGTGTTTTTAAATGATCATATGTAAAAACGCCCTGGCTTTTGATTGTATCCATGTCATCAAGAATACGGTAAACAGCACGGGTTCCCCATTCTGGTTTAATGATGACAATACTATCCAGCTCGGGATGCTCTTGAAAATGAAGAACGACTCCCAAATCATGAAGATATGCGCTGAATTTTCGGATCTGTTCATCTTTCATGCCATAGGGTTCGCACAATGCTTTGAATTTAGAATAATCCATATAATTTTTGTCACTGGATTCTATTTCCGTGCGAATTTGTGTCCAGTGATCCGGCCAATCATTACCGACATGTGGCAATTTTTGAATGTTTTCTTTGATATGATTGATCAACTGTTGAAATTCTTCGTCATTTTTATCCTTACAACTGATTTGAAAAAATTCAGTGATTTGAGGAAAATGCTTTTGCCAATTTTTTTTGTTTATTTCAAAAATTCGCTGATCAGATTTATTCATTACAACAGCTACAGGACTTTTTCCTCCTAAGAGTTTGATCATATTCAGCCAATACTGAAAGCGTGTAAATTCAGTTTCGGATCGTGCTTCCCACATAAATAGATAGAATGATCGCTGAGTTAAAAAAAATTGATGGGTAGCATGATAGATGGATTGTCCACCAAAATCCCATATGTTCACTTTAAAATCATTATTATTTGAATTTGTTTGAAAAAAATAAGAATCAATATCAATTCCACGGGTTGTATCAATACCATTGTTAAGTTCATTAAATTCCGTGTTCGGATGGTTAAGTCTTTTTCTAAATGTTGTTTTTCCTACGCCAGGCTCACCAACAAGAATAAGTTTAGCCTCAAAAATTTTTTGGGTTTTACCCTGTTTAATTTCTCTTAACCAATTAAAGATATTATCTTTCCCCTTACTAATAATTTCTAATGGTATGTTTTCAAAGGGATTATTTTCCAAATAAAGTTCTTCAAGCTCGTTCATTTCCAGTAGTGAACTGTTAATATGCGTTATTTGATTACCTGCAAATGAAAGAGTTTTAAGACTGGATAAGTGTGTCACTTTTTCCGGGAAAAGGGTTATCCGATTGAAGGAACAATCTAAATCTTCGAGTTTTTCTAATTCATCTATAGTGTCCGGTAAATCAGATAACTGATTGGTGTTAAGATACAATTTTTTCAGACATGTTAATTGGCCAATGCTATCTGGTAGAGAACGAATTCTATTATTTTGAAAATCTAATATTTCAAGTTTACGGAAGGCACGAATATCTGATGATACCGAATTAATCTGGTTTGATTTTAATGACAGATAGTTTAAATTCGTTAAACGATAAAATGAGGATGGCAATTGCGTCAGTTGATTATTGTCGATTTCCAATTGTTCAAGAGAAGATATTTCACCCATTTCATTGGGTATGGATTTCAGTTGATTATCACTTAAATTCAATATTTTGAGATTTCGGCATCTCCTGAAACTTTCTGGTAATTGTTTTAAACAATTATTTTGAATGAATAAAGATGTCAAAGCAGACAGGGCTCCCATCTGAGTCGGTAAAGACATTATTTTATTATTAGACAGTTTTAGTTCTTTTAGGCGCGTTAAATCACAAATTTTTTCTGGAAGGCTCTCAAGATGATTACTCTGAAGATCAAGGGTTTCAATATTTATCAGGTTGCCAATATCTTGTGAAATTTTTTTAATTCGGTTAAATGAAAAATCAATATGTTTTAATCTTGTCAACATGAACAGAGGAGGCGGTAATTGTTTTATTACATTAAACCGCAATACAAGAGATTCAAGAACGTGTAATTCAGATATTTCGTCAGGTATACTTTCAATTTGATTATGACCTAAATGAAGATATTTCAAATCGTTTAATTTTAATATATGCTCAGGAAAGGCTTTAATTTTAATATTTGACAAATTTAAATGAGAGACGATATCTTCTGAATTTATTGCGTAAGACTGTGTAGATTCATTTTTTTCAAAATTAGCTTCATCAATCTTTTTAAGCTGAACATCTAGCTCTTTTTCCAAAAGTGCAATTACTTCTAAATTGTTGATGAATCTATGCTCAAAGTATGAACCGAAAATAAATTTAAATTCGTTAAGAATATCATTTTTTTTAGTGAGCTGTTCGATTAATTCATGAATATAATCTTTTATCTCCTCAGTATTTGTATACTTATTTAATAAATTGCTTCGAGTTCTGTCATTTTTTTGGGCCAATGTTCCAATGCTTCGAATACTGCGATAGGTATTACAAAATTCTGCAATTTTTTTTCGACGTGAGCCAGCATCTATTTTATCGAAATCTGACCCAAGAATGTACTTAACAATGGGCTGAATTTGATCACGTTTTTGAAAAAGAATAGTGATATCTCTTTGAATATAATCGTCTTTGTCCATACGGGTAATTATTTATTACCTTTCTTTTGATAATAGTTATAATATAATTTATTAATTTCGTACTCATCGGAGGGGGTTGGCCCCACAATAACATTAAACATTAAGTCTGTATCTTGCACATTTTTATCTAATTTAACCACAAGACTGTCCGTTTGTGCAATTCCTTCGATCTTTTTAAAATAAGATTTGGTCTTTTCTGATGAGCTATATTTTTTTATTCTTAATGTCAAAGACTCTATAATCCCTTCTTTGTTAATATTTGTTTTATTATTTAAGTCTTTGAATATATTTGCACAATGGTTTAAGAATACTCCAGTACACCCGTCAGCGCACTCTATTAGATACTCCAGAGCCTCTTCAGAAAAAACAGTTTCTTTATTATGATAGAAGTCTACATGCTTACGATAAATATCTTTTATGTGATCATCTTCCATCGCTGTGACGCTCCGAAAAAATTGCATTTCCTTGCGTCGATCATTGGCAAATTCTTTACGGCTGGTCATAACAATATTTATATTTTCGGATGAGGTCAGTTTGTTCAATAAGTTTAGTAATGAATCAACTTCCTTCTGGCTTTCATCTTTTTTATAAAGTAAATCAACATCATCAACGGCTAACAATATTGACCGATATGTTCTTTCCGAAATTTGGACGAGAAACGTTGCCTGTGCCTTGATAAAATCAAGAATATTATCATATGACAGTTTTGATAACAGCCAGTCTTCTTCTGTTTTTTGTTTAAGTCTTATGATCTTATTAAGAAAGTCAGGCAATATGGAGAAATCAACGTTTTCGCTGTTTTCGCTGTTTTCGCTTGACAAGAATTCTTTTACACTACGAAATTTCGCCTCTTCTGCTTCACCGCTAACCAGAGGATCAATGTCTATTGACACATAGTCCATTAATTGTACATCTTTTCTGTTCTCAAAATCATTGTATTTCGCAAAACGATTAATGCCCTCTTTTAATGATTTAAAGATGTCATTTAATACAACCCGGGCTTGACTTCTGCTATTTGCATTAATATATTCCATCCAAAAAGGTCGTTGACGTTTTTCAAGTTCCACAAGTAATTTTTTCATATAATGTGATTTGCCCATCCGTGATGAACCATGAATCACTTGAATTTGATTAAAATTGATTTTAGGATGAAAATAGATTACATCCTTATCCAGTTCTGATTCTCTGTTAACAAACATTGAATCAATTTCTTCGCTTTGAATGGGTGGATTATATTGAAATATTTTATCATATTGTACTTGATTGCCTTTAATCTCATGAAAGCCAGAACTAAAAACAGTCCGTTTGTCGATATAATTTTGTGTCCGCTCTGCTTCAAGGGGAACATCATCTTTTCTGAGCAGTTGTATGACAATCGTAACAATAGACAGGATTGTCGTCGCTGCTAAAACGGGTATTAAGTAGTGGTTGATAAACAGATCCAAACGATTATCTCCTTTCAGAAAAATACAGGTGTGTTTTACAAACCCATGCATGCAGAAATACGCACACCAGAAATGTCAATTGAATATTTTTTAATGCCTCATACTTGGTTGAGTTTTCGTTTAAAAATACGTATGTAAAAATAATCGCGCAACATAGAAAAATGACCACGGGAGCGATAAAATATAAAAACATTACAATAATTTTTGAGTTAATAGACACTTCGCCAAGATAATAATCAAAACACATTGAAGACACTAAAGAGCTTGAAAAAAAAAGAAAGATGCAACTTGAAAAAATTTTTTCAGAGGGTAAGGTAAATGTGGAAATAGAACTAATTAATATAATAATGAATATTTGAAACAGTCCAAAGAAAGTTGTCAAACATGTCCATAAAAAACTTTTTCCCAGTGAAGACAGAATGGGTTTAAACTTTTCGTGCCAAAAATTTGAATCCAAAACGATACACTTTCTTTATTACTTCATGCTTGTGAAAATACAGCTACAGATAATATTTAAACCCAATCAAAAAATTTTGTCAATATCAATGTTTGAAAATAGTTATCCAGGCATGATTCCTAACTAAACACTTCTACGAAACCAAAATTTGAAATCAATAAAATTAATAATTTACGAGATTAGTTTCTTCTATGATTTTTCTTTGTCCTCAAGGAGAGCGCTATTGAACAACGCCACTGCCACATAATCCCGATCATAGCCATCAACCTGAATAACTTCCTGTACCATTCGCTGAATTCCGTTTCGCTGAATATAGATGACCATATGAATGGCATCTGCGATCAATTGTCTGGGAATCCCCATAATGGCTTCTTGAATCAATTGTTCGATGCGTACCAATCCCTGAATGGCACTGTTAGCATGAACCGTTGCAAGACCGCCAGGGTGGCCTGTATTCCAGGCTTTTAACAGGGTTAAGGCTTCTCCACCACGAACTTCACCAACAATAATTCGATCAGGTCGAAGGCGCATGGTGGCTTTCAGCAGGCTTTCCATGGAGACTTGATCGCTTGTACGAAGGGACACATAATCTTTTGCAGCACATTGCAATTCAAGGGTATCCTCAATAATGACAAGCCGGTCATCATATTTTGCCATGTCCATAAGAATGGCATTGGCCAGCGTTGTTTTACCTGAACCGGTTCCACCAGCAATCAAAATATTCTTTCGATCATGAACGGCTTGCTGTATCAAGTACACAACTTTGTCAGGCATTACTCCTTGCTGCACATAATCTTTTAAAGAAAAAATACGTGTTGCTTTTTTTCGAATGGTAAATGTTGGATTTTCAACAACTGGTGGAAGCATTCCCTGGAATCGGGCTCCGGAATATGGAAGCTCTGCTGAAATAAGCGGATGCGCGGCATTGCAAACAGTGTCCACATGGGATGACACAATGCGAATAATTCTTTCAGCATCATGCTTTTCAATCTTTTTTCCGGTATACTGTTTGGATTGGCTTAACCGATCCACCCATAGTTTCCCATCTGGGTTCAACATAATCTCAATGATGTCATCATCGTGCATGTAGGTTTGAATATCCTTTCCAAGGGCACTTAACAGCATGTCGTAAACTCTGTTATTTTTTTCTTTTTCTCTATTTTGAATTTTATTCGATGCGAACATGACAACTACTTTCTCATAAGGGGTACTGTGATTGGTTTAAAAGGATTATCTGAAAATGATGTCATCAATGAATCATAACCTGAAAAGCGGACAACCGCCTGATTAACAGGCATATTCATAATATCTGTGGAAAAAATCAATGGTTCTCGTTTTTTTTGCATTTGATGACTGGTGCCGGTCAAGGTTTTACCACTTTCAATGAACTCTGTTTCACCGATCATTTCCGAACAGATTCTTGCAGAAAGGGGATTGGTGACTCTGAAAAATAGATGGTTACCGCAATTGTTCACAATCATTTGACGAGTATCGCGGGTATACAGTTGATCGATTTGTTCAAAATCCTGACATCCCAGAAATACCCGGCCACCTTTTGACGCTGATGCCAATAGCATGCGCAATAGATAATTTTTTTTTTTGAGAGAAACAAAATCATCCAGAATATAAAAAACAGGATGGCTCAGTTTTTCTGGACTGGATAAAAGACGTTGGCACAAAAGATCCAAAAATAGTGTCAGAACAGGCATCAGCTTATCATGAGCATTCAAGTCCGAGCTGACAAAAATCATTCCTCCCGGTTGTCGGAGCCAGTGCTTCATGCGAAACTGCCCGTCGTTATAAGTCATAAATTCAAAGCACTTTGCATATTGCGTGACAGTGGAAAAAACACTCATGGCATGACGAGATGAGGGCTCAGATATATGCCTGAATCCTTCCTTTGCTTCTTCAATATCTTCCAGTTCTTTTGAAATGGATGGAAAATCTCCAGATAGAATTCTATATATATCAGCATTCTGAATTTTTTTCCTATACATACATGCTGAAAAAATGCTTGAAAAAACGGATTTTGCAATTTCTTTCATTTCCATATTGTTGACATCAGATAAGAGACAGGATGTAATGGCATCGGTATCCATCCTTGAATCAATTTCATTGATCAATGACCATCCTACTGTTCTTTTATCAACCGGATTAAAAATGAGATCGGTTTCCGGATTATAAAACCGGCTCAGATATTGGCCGCCGGAATCATAAATAATTGTTTTATCATTGCGTTTTTTTAAATGATGGATCAGTTGACAGACAAATGTACTCCGCGCACTGTCGGAGACTCCCAGCATCAGACAATGTTTCGACTCAACGGATGTCGGCATTTGAATTTTGCCACAGGGAATGCTTGTTTTATCCTTCTTTTTTCGGACGATCTTTTTAAATTGATCCGATGTAAGCAAATTTGCCCCGCTCAGATATCTTTTATTTGACAGTTTTCTGGAACGTTTACGTGCCCATACCAGAAAAAAAGGATAACAGATATAGAGAACAGAACAATATCCAAACGTTTTCAACATCTGGAGTAGATAAAATTTTGCAAACGTTGATAATTGTGAGTTATAAACAATTTCCTGTGCTGATATCGTTATCATGGTTCTGTCAGGTTCCATAAAATACACAGGCGTATAAGGAAAAAAGGAGCATATCCCCTTGCAGAGTAACCATTGTGTGGAAGCTCTGATCGTATATTCATCGTATGAATACCAGGTCACCACAATAAACAGAGCTGTCTGTAAAATCAGCAGGGCAATAAACACCCGTGCTTGCAGTTTAAAAGATTTTTTAACAGGGTCGATCAAGGTGTCGAACCCTTCGTAAGATTTTCCGCGATATGTAAATTTTTCCATGTTATTCAATACCTCTAACGAATGTTGCGTTTTCCTTTGTTTTTATTTTTTATAAAAAGAAAAAAAAGCTGTGGATAGAAAAAAAGAGCGAGAGTAACGTTTCTAAATTTCTGTAAAATTGAAGGTAATAAACGGTTCAACACTATTTATGATGGATTGTTTGTGAATTGGACCAAAATAACGGCTATCAAAAGAATTTTGCGCCGTGCCCAGTAAAAAATAAGTGTTTTTTTTTAAGATGCCATCAAATAGATAGTGTGGAAGGTGTTTCCCTTCCTGATCCACTTGTTTGACCGGTCCTTTATACTGATGATTGATATAAACAGCATCAGGGGTTATGCGTACATGATCTCCTGGTCTTGCAGCAACAGGTTTCATCAGAAAATAGTTCAGATGAGCAGGGATCCATTGTTGATTAATCATAAACGATCTGATTTCAGGAGATAAAACGACCAGAACTATCTGGCCGATGAGGATGGTTTCTGAAATTGCTTTTTTTTTATACACCCCACATGGAAGACTCGAAGATATTTGAATCACATAATGGTGACTTAAAAAAAAAGAAGCAAGCACAAATGAGACAGAGACAGCGACAATACAAATAAAAGACTTATTTTTCATAAGGTCTCAAAATGATATCTTTGTTCACCATAACATTAAATGGAAAACCTGGACGGATTTCCAGTGTTGGTGGGACATTCAAGTGGCGTGTCACAATTTTCTGACCCGCACGATTGAAATCTGCACTGGCATCCGCAGCAAATTCCTGGGCCAGGGTGGGATCATTATTACTGATTTCGCCAGCAATACGTCGCGTGCTGACACTGAGAAAGGTACTCATCAATATAGCCCCTGCAATCTTCATGTAATGGTTATTCACCTGATCTTTCAAACCAGCATAGCCCATGATATCAACGCCAGGCATATTATCCAGTACAATTGTCGCACCATCGGGCATGATCAAACGACTCCAGACCAACATCACTTTATCCTGGCCCCATGAAATCATGTTGTCATATGATCCCAATAATTTTGTCCCCTGAGGAACAAGCAGATATCGCCCATGAACCGTATCAAAAACATTTTCTCTGACCTGTGCAATAATATGGCCTGGCAAATCGGAGTTGATCCCTGAAATCAATACAGCAGGCAACACCGTTCCTGCCATGAGCTGGTAGGGAGACACTGGATCCTGAATGCGCTGATTGAGATAGACAGCACCGTCATCTTGAGAACGAAGAAAAGCCTGTTTTGCGCGTTGGTTGGTTCGTGTTTCCGAACTATCCTGATTGGGTTGAATTCGGCCAATCAGGTCGTTAATCATGGATTGTTTTTGCATGCCAGATTCAGAGTGAAAATTTGCCTGTGGGTCTTGATCTTGTTTTTTTTGAGTTCTCCTGTTTTCTCCTGAATCAAAAAACATCAGTCTTGATTTCAACGCTTTTTCTTTTTCAATTTGTTTTGGGCTTTGCTGCTGATAAGCAGCTCCGGGACGTATATCCTGTCCTGTGGATGGTGGCAGATAGCTTTGTGTAGAAAACTGTTTTTTATTATCATTTTGTTGAGGAACAGGAGGCGGACCTGTCTCTAATGGATTGGTTTTGGATCGGGATAAAAATACTTTATCAGGCGGTTGCTCGGATATTAATTTTTGAGGCTGTGATTCCGTTACTTGTGAAGGTTGTGGTTTCATATCACTGTATTTATCAGGCAATAAATCAAGAGATTGAACCGTAATTTTTTCTTGAGAGATATAGCCTGCGGTATCTTGAGATAAGGAATTCGTATCTTTTGTTTTTCTTTCAGCCCACATCATTAAAAGCAGAATGGTCAGAACAATTGATGATATAAAAAAAATTGTGCTGATGACCATTCTTTTATTGATTTTTCGAACGCCCGATGGCTGTGGATTTATATTTTCAAGCATAATAATCTGGATTCTTTAATAATTATCATTGATAATGAATACTTTTACTGGTTTTTTCTGACCGATTTGAAGCAAGGCTTTATAAAAAAGTCGGTCAACGATGTAGTAATTGCTTTTAAATCGATAGTTTACGATTTGTGGTTTATCCTCATGAGATATGACAAAAAGTGGGGGCAACTCTCCGACGTTGATCGTATCTGGAAATTGAATGTATGTTTTTTTGCCATCATCAAATACACGGATCGGTTTCCATCGGGCTTTTCCCTCAATAGAGTATTGAAAATTCAATTGTTTGACATTGACATTGACCTGATAATTTTCATCTTCCAATTTTTGGTTCATAATGAATTCTTTGGTGGATGCAGAATTATCTTTGGGATATCGCCAGGAAATTCCTGCCTGAGCCTGATTGATATTTTTAAAACTATGAATTTGAAGATGATAGACTCTGCGACTGGTTGTCACCACAAGATTGGTATGAAGTCCATGGGTCACTGGTTTTAAAAAAATATGAATTCTTTTTTTATTGCCGGAGCCACTGGATGTTACAGCGATAACCCATCGAACAGTGTCACCTGCTGCTGGAGATTCTGTCAATTGTTCGCCGGGTTCAAGCATGATATCTGTAATATGCAAGGGAGAACAATAGATTTGATAGAGCGCCCCTTCAATATAGTCATACACTGTTACAGCATTGATCCAACTATCAGGTGTGGGACGCAGCGCGGCACGTTTATTTGCAGTTTCAATGATCCGTGAAGGGGATAATTGTTTTTTTGCTTTTTGGGCAGCAGGCGGCTTTTCAACGGATGCAATGTCAGGAGGTTTTGGAACGGGAGAAGCCCCCTCTTGACTGGAAAGTTCCGGCTGAACGCGGGTTGCAGGAAAAACATATTCTTTTTTTGAACGAAACAGGCATCCTGCAGAAAGCAGAATACATACCACCATAATGAGCATTTTTTTAAAATAAATGGACATGAGAAAAATTTCTTTCTATCAACGATAATCTATATTTACTGTAAATTCTTCGAAATATTAAAAAAATCAATAAACAATCCCAGTGGATTTTTTTGTAATATGGTTTCATCTTTGGGGGTTGAAAAACTGATTGAAAAAATTCCAGTGAAATGATTCTGGTTAATCATACTCCCATTTTTTGAAAAGAGTTGCTCTACCCATTGAATCTGATAACTCATTTCACTCATTTTGACCACATTGGATATTTCAACAGAAATTACATAATCCTTTTGTTTTGTAAAGGGATCATACTGTCTGGCATATTCATTCAACAGATTCCGGCCTTTGTTTGTAACGAAATGGTACGCATTTAAAAAATTTTTTTTCAACAAGACCGGATCAGCAGGAATGCTTCTGATTTCATTTACAAAAAGACTGAGGAAATATTTTATGGATTCCATTCGGGGTTCATAATCGACCCGTTCAGCTTTTCCAACCAACCGGACGCGACCAGATGTATCAACTTCAACAATATAAGGTATAATTTTAGACTGACTGGACAAATAGATCATCCCCAGTACTGTGATACATAAAACCACTATTGTACAAAAAAAAGCCAACCGCCAGTGATACGCCTGTAAACGTGCATTTCCAATTAAATCATCAAAATCTTGCTTTGCTCGCTGATAAGGAGTCTCAGCAATGCCATCAGGGGTAAAATTAAGTTTTTCTGTCTGATTCATAACATTTCTCTTGATTCAAATCGTTTTTTGATTATTGATCATCGGCCCATACTTACCGCTTGACGAACGGCTGCAATCCCCTGGGTTCGAATGGCACTGGACGTTTTGACTGCTGTTCCTGTTGCTGCTCCCAGCGCGCCATAAATGCCGCCAATAGAAAGGTTTGGCGCTCCTCCTGAAACAATTGTCGATGCGATGGAAGGGGCATGCCAGCATAAATAAGATATGGCTCCTGAGCCCAGAACCATTGAAAACAGTTGATGATACGTTGGATCATCAGGTATGGAAAGAGATTTCAATGTATTGTAGGATATGCTGATAATAAATCCTAAAACCATGAATTTTATTCCCAGTCCAAAAGTACCATTGATTGCTTTTTGCGCTAAAAATGCAGTGGGCTTGAATAGCGCAAAAGGAATTAATATGACACTGCATACTGTAAACAGATAAAATTCAATAATCGTAATAAAGATGTTCCAGCCAATAACAAAATAGCTGAACAATATAATTAAGCCGCAAAGTGAGAAAATCATTGAATCTACAGGGCTGGTAAAGCCACTCCAGAATCCTCCTGTATTTTTAAAAATGGGATAAGTGGCTGTAAATCCAAAACCAACAATTGTCGATGGATCAAAAAGATTCGCAATGCTGACCGATTGCCCCCCTGCCAGCACACCCAATTCTCCCAAAGAGCTGATAATTGCTTTTGATATTTGATGGGCATTGGAAATAATCCATAAAAAGGCACCGATTGCAGTAACTTTTTGAATAACTGGCACTGCAATCGTTCCACTGCCCAATGCCCAGAAAACCCCTAAAAAAATAATTTCAATGATAATGAAAAAATTCATTAAATACATGGCTTCAGGTAGAAGTGCCGTGTATCCCAGAGTCGCCACTTCAGTGAAGCGGGTTAACATTTCGGTTAATATATTGGAGTTCATTATCAGGGTAATTCTGTTCTGGCTTTTACTGTTGCTTTGTTTTTAAAGTCCGACATTAAATACTGATGTCGAAGGTTCGTCATAAATTCTTTGGATTGTTCTTCATTGAGTACAGAAGAGTCAATATTACCACGAGATATCAATAATTGTTGGGTTCGCATGGTTTGTTTAATTTGTTGTGCCAGCAATTCATTATTTACCTGAAGAGCTTCCATCATCCCCACTGCATTTCTAGAACGATCCAGAGCAGCGTTGACATCTGCAACATCCATCTCAATATTTTCAATGCATTCTTCCTGAAGCATGAGCGTTTTTTCATTTGTTTTTTCAGGATCAAACAGCAGTTGTTTTTTATTTTTTTCAAGGGCAAGGCCTGACACAGGGTGGCCCTGGTCCTTGATAAATTCATCATATGTGCTGTTCGCATTCATCATACCATATCCCACTCCCTGGGTCGTATAACACATTTGATTCAACTTTTGAACGGTTGAAAGGTGGGGATCTTGTAGAACGACATTCAGCCGTTGAAGATTTTTAACCATGTATTCGATCTGTCGGATTTGATTTTCAATTTTTTGGCCGTCATTGGCTAATTGCTTTGATTGATTGGCAAGAGATTGCATGCTTTTAAGATCCAATTCAAATACAGACAGTGTATTTTGAACATTTTGAACCAGGTTGGCAACATCCATTACCGGCAGATTCGCAACTGCCGTATGTGATGGAATAAGAATAATCAACAACGCTATACATTTTTGTTTAAAGCTCATAATTCACCCCCTTGTTGGTTAAAAATTGATATGTGAATTCATTCGGGTCGCAACCCGCAAGCTCATCGGCCATAGTCAGATCTTTTTGGGTTCCTGCACCGTATAATGCAATGGCAGCAGGCCCTAATCCCAATTCAAACTGTCGATTGCCACTATCAGATTGGCAATAGTAATCACTTTTGGGTAATCCTGTGGCAATAATTTCAATCTGCTTGTCATTCAATCCGAATTGATGGTACTGGATACAAATTTTTTCATCCAATGCCTTTTTATTGGGCATAAAAATTCGTGTTGGACAGGATTCCGCCAATGTATGCAGTAAAGGCGTATCCATCATATCTGAAAGCGACTGGGTGGCAAATATAACCGATACATTTTTTTTCCGCAATGTTTTGAGCCAATCCTTTATTTGACGGGCAAACAGAGGATGCGAAAAAAAATGCCAGGCTTCATCCAAAAAAATCATCGATGGACGACCATCAAATCGTTGTTCAAGTTTGTGAAATAAATAGGTCAACACCGGTACAACCGCTTGAGGCATATATTTCATTAAATAATTCATCTCGAAACATTGCCAGCTTGTGGTTTCCATCTGATCTGAATTTGCATCAAGCAAGTATCCATAAGGTCCGGACAATGTATAGCGTGTGAGTCCTTCTCTCAGGCTTCGGTTTTGGAGCAATGCCACAAGTCCGGTCATTGTTCGTTGATCCATCGGTGAAGTTGCAAGATTGCTCAGGGCATCCCAAATTTCGTTTCTAATCGCTGGCGTTAATTGAAAATTATCTTGCAGCAAACTGTTACCAAGCCATTCCAATGCCCAGTTTCTTTCCATTTCATCGTCAATATGTTTTAAGGGCTGAAAAGAAATATTGTCTGCATCACCCAGATCATAATGAATTCCACCCATTGCAAAGGTCGTGATTCGGGCAGAATAATCTTTATCAAAAAAACAAATTTGTGCGTTGGAATACTTTAAAAACTGTGATGCCATAAAATTCAATAAAACAGATTTTCCTGTCCCGGTAGGACCTGCAATCATTGTGTGGCCAACATCGCCAATATGATTACTGAACCTGAACGGTGTATTACCGGATGTTTTGGCATAAAACAATGGCGGAGCATTTAAATGTTCATTCTTTTCCGGCCCTGCCCAGTCGGTTGAAATGGGAAGCAGATGCGTTAAATTCATTGATGTTATCAATGGTCTTCGGATGTTTGCCCAATTATGACCGGGCAATGATCCAAACCATGCCTGAATGGCATTGAAATTTTCATTGATTGTAATAAAACCTGATGAATTAATGACCTGTTCGACCCGTCTTGCTTTTTCAACAAGTTTTTCCATGTTCTCATCCCATAAGACAATACAAGATGTGTAATAGCCGGCTGAAACAAGATTGGAAGAGACCATTTCTGATGTTGCATCACATTCTTCAGATTTGGCAACAGCATCGTTATCGTGCCGTAAATCATCATATTCATTTAATGATGCTTCTTTTATGAGTGCCCATAATGATTTTCGTTTGGCGAACCATTGCCGTGAATATTTTTTTAGTTCCCGAAGGGCAGAAAGTTTGTCCAGGCAAATAAATCTGCTCATCCAACGATATTCAGTGTCCAATGAATCCATTTCTGAAAGAATTTGCGGCTCTGTTTCATGTGGAAAACCTTTAATGGAGATTACTTTTAAATACTGATCGCCCAACTTAGGGGTTAAGCCACCTTCAAGTATTTGATCTGTCAGAATATAATCTAAAAATACAGGATTTTTCGGTGTTTTTACCATATGGTATTTGGTTGAAATACAAGAATGCAAATATGTAAGCGTTTCGTCATCATCCAGCAATGAAATATACGGAAAAATTGATGACAGAATGTCCACAATTTTTTTCATTTCTTCCTGAAAATATTCCAGGTATTTTTCATAATGCAATTGGGTTTGAACAGGTTTTTTGATAAACGAGTCTGAAATTGTTTTCACATTTTCCGAAGGCGCAATATAGGAAAATGTAAAAAAATATCGGCTGACATAATGATTTCCGCTGGCAAAGAACAAACGCTTTCTCTCATTGTCAACGATTTTGCATGCCTGATTGGGCCAATGGGATTCAGGGTATTGGAAACAAACCCGCCGTTGAGCTTCGAAAAAATAAGACCACCCCTGTCCTAATCGCTTGAGCGCATTATTTATTTGGGCACTGATGACATCCAGTTCATTCTCTGTAGAGGAATACAAATCAGGTCCACGATATTCAATGCTCGCTTGAAAGGAACCCGTTTTGTTTAATACAACTCCTGGAGCGATGAGCAACGCCCAGGGTAAACGATGGGCCAACTTTTTGGGTTGTTTTAAATATTCTTTTAAAAAAAACATATTAATGGCTTTTATGGAAAAAGGTAATCATCTTCTTTGATATGATCCAAAAGGATTTCAATAAAATAAGAATCTTTTTTGTACAATAATACAAGAATGACGTATCCGATAAAAATAAATGGAATGGCCCATAAAGTTTGAAATCCCAAAACAATAGCGGCACCCAGCGTACCACCAATAATTGCTATATTTCGAGGAATTCCGGCAATCATGATGCGTTCTGTTGTACCCTGGTATAATGGTATTTTCATGATTATCCTTGTGAACAGTTGAAAATAGTATGATCAATGACAGAAGTGCTGAATTTAAACATTGCAGTTGCCATGTAGATAATAGCGATTGCAATGTTTAGTTTTTATGCAATATTTGGGCTAAAAACAAAAACCACCCGCAAAGCCAAAAAAACTTAACCCCCATCCAGAGGCGGCACAGGCGATAGAAAGTCCCAGAACCAGCATGATCATCTTTTTTAAAAATCCTGATGTTTCACCTAACGCAAGCGCCAGTCCAGCAGACATTATGGCCACAACACTTCCAAACCTGAGCCAGGGACCGGTCAATGAATTCAGGATTTGATTCATTGGACCTTCCCAGGGCATTCCTGTACTTGTTGCCCAGGCATTCATTGGAATTAATATTAAAATCAAAGTAACGAACGGTTTCATTATGTTCCTCTTCAGGGTTTAAGAAAACGATTTTGACTGTGTTATTCGGTTGTCGATGTGTGTTGGTTTCTCACAAAAAATTGGTGCCATATCAGAAAAATATCTATCTCTTCAACATCATGAGTATTATGGTTTGATTTTTAAAATTACACAATCCTTTATTAAAAAATGAAGTAAGCGGATTTGATAGTATAGATGTGGATCAAATGCAATCTTATTTTTGTGAAAGAAAAGAGAGATGCGCTTCATTCCTCAAAC
>PEAL01000549.1 GCA_002753725.1 Deltaproteobacteria bacterium | reverse complement strand
GGTATAAATATGGTACTGCACATCAAAAAAACTTCCCAAATTGGATCAAAAAGTCTATATAGCGTTTTATTGTTTATTATGATAAATGGGATGATATGTATTTATGGCAGCCTGGGTTTGGCTTCTGATATGCCGCCAAAAAATGGCGACATTGCTCTTTGTGCACCTAATTTTTCAAATACCTTGTCATTGGAAATCGTTTTAAAACAAAGACGATCTGTGAGATTTTTTAGTAAAGAGTCAATAACAATCTCTCAATTATCTCAAATTCTTTGGGCTGCTCAAGGTGTTACCCATGCCAATGGATTTCGAACCACACCTTCAGCAGGCGCACTTTACCCTTTAGATATTTATATTGTTGTCAACCAGGGGATAGACATTCAGGAAGGGATTTATCTTTATAATCCTGATTCCCATAAATTAAAAACTATTCAAAAAGGTCATTTTAAAGAAGCATTATATTCAGCGACTTATAAACAAAAGTGGGTGCTTCACGCACCTATAAATTTTGTGATCTGCGGTGTATTTCAAAGAACAACACAAAAATATGGTAAAAGAGGAATTCAATATGTTTATATGGAAGCTGGACACGTTGCACAAAATATTTATTTGCAAACCCATGCATTACAATTAGGCACAGTTGAAATTGGCGCCTTTAACGATCAAGATGTAATGGATATTTTACATATTGATGCCAGCAGTCATCCTATATGTATCATGCCCATTGGAAAACCGGAGTAGAAGTTTGGGAGATAACCATGATATTTCTGAAGATTTTTCGCGCATTAACAGCAACACTCTCAGTTATTGCTGTTTTAGGCCTTTTTTCTCAGTCAATTTTTGCCCAAGAAATTGGAGCGGTTCGAAACCTTCGTGCTGAAAAGCATTCACTTGATGTACCATCTCAAATCCCCAGGATTAGAATGATCTGGGATGTCCCTGATAGTGGACTAACACCATTAGGCTATTATACGTTATTTAATACCAACATAGAACATCAGTTTAATGAATATAATAGCGCAGAACCAAACGTTCAACAAGTGACCAATAAAGAAGCCTATAGTTCTGATTATTCTGGGGCAGATGATATTGCTTACTATTTTCACATCGCAGCCTTTGCGTTTGATAATCAAGATGAAGAACAGATCGGGACTACGTTGTCTTATGGCCCTTTAAGAATCGATACTGTTGCGCCTTCTAATCCTCTAATTATTCTTGATGCCTATACGGCCAGTCGATCCATTGCCATTAAAATCGGCGTGACTGGTGCCATAGAAATGTTTTTAAGTAATGTTAAATATGGCGATTCAGGGGTTTGGGAACCTTGGGTTCCAAACAAACAATGGATTATATCTGAGGGAGAAGGGAATAAAACAATTTATGCAGAATTTAGAGACCGCGCAGGCAATATTGCCAGAACATCAAACAGCACCATATATGATATTACTCAACCCACAGTTTTAATTGAAACATCCGCGACCAATCCTGTGCGTGTTTATCCGATCAATTTTATGGTTTTATTTTCAGAACCAGTTACAGGATTTGATTCTCAAGATATTATCTTAACCAATGCTACACTTCATCAATTTTCATCCATTGGACTGTCTGACACCTATACTCAGTTTTCAATCGACATCATACCCACGATTCCTGGAGAATTCTCAATGACTATTCCTGAAAATATTGCATTTGATTATGCTGGGAATAGCAATCAAGAATTATCCCCTTTAACGCGTATTTATGATGATAGTCACCCTTTGATTTATCCAATAACAGATCAGACAACACCAGAAGGTACGCTCATTGGGCCAATCATTATTACAATCACGAACTCAAAAACACCTGATACCATTTCAATCAATTGTCAATCCCTTCAACAAGATATTGTCCCAAATAACAATATCTCCATTAATGGCGGAGGGCCTTCTACTTCTTTTTTATTATCGCCCGATGAAATCAAAGAACTGTCATTAACATTATTACCCATTGCTGGTCAGTTTGGTTCATCTCCCATCCAAATTATTCTCACTGATGAATTTGGATACACAACCAATGTAGAGTTTATGCTGCATGTTAAAGCGATTCCACTAATTTCGAAAATCTCTAACGCCAGTGTCATGGAAGACCAAATAAAACAGATAAACATGACTATTCAGGATAGAGAAGGCAATCCTTTACGCTTAACGTTATTTTCTTCAAATACCACAATCGTTGATTCTACCCAAATTTTCATATCTGGAGATACCATTATTGGAGACACTGCACCTTATATTATGAATACGCAAGCTCAAATAGCCCATCCAATCACAGTAACAATAACGCCGCAGCAAAATCAACATGGCGTAACAACCATCTCACTCATTGCCCAAACCTTGGATAACTTAACAGTCAGTTCTTCTTTTAACTTAGCAGTATTGCCTGAAAATGATCAGCCCGTCATTTCATCTTTAAAAAATTTTAGCACCTTAGAAGAACAATCACTCGACATTCCTGTTTTTTTCTCAGATAGTGATGGTGATTTTATAACCATTACAGCGATTGCCACCCCTAATTATATGATTGAAACCATTACATTCACATACTCTGATAATATATTAACTGGCAATCCAATTTATTTTCAAACTGACCGAGACCATTTATCTGCATGTAATTTGACTGTTTTACCGGCTAAAGATCAATTTGGAACCGCTGACATTAAAATTCAAGCCACTGATGGCCAGCTCGTTGATGAAAAGAAATTTATGCTCATCATTCAAGGGCAAAATGACCCCCCTGTTGTCACTGCCAATCAATCCTTTGAATTAACTGAAAATAATTTATTTCCTATTATAATTGGAACAATTGATGCTCAGGATGCTGATCAAAATCCATTATCCTATCATATTCTTCATGCCGAGCCTTCAAACCCATTTAATATGACCCACAATACAGGAGAACTTGTTTTATTAAATGCGTTGGATTTTGAAACACAATCCCAATATACAGTCACCATTGGGGTAAGTGATAGTTATTATACGATTACTGATAATATAGTGATTCGGGTAAAAGATGAAAATGAGCCCCCTGAAATAAAAGGGACGCCTTTAAGAGAAATTCTTGAGGATACCTTATATACGTTTATGCCATCTGTGATTGATCCAGATAGGAATGAACAATTTACATTTACTATTATTGGGGAGCCAGTTTGGCTAAAGTTTAATCCTCAAACATTTGCAATTAGCGGTACACCCGAAAACAAACATGTTGGTAAAACAAACGCGATTCAAATCAGTGTGTCAGA
>PEAL01000548.1 GCA_002753725.1 Deltaproteobacteria bacterium | reverse complement strand
ATTGAAGAAATTCCACCGGAAATGATGGATTCCGCCTTAGACTATCGTGAAACACTCATTGATGAAGCGTCGTTGTTTTCCGATGAACTCACCGAAGCAGCACTTGACGATCAGGTGACAGAAGAATTACTGATTGAAGGTATTCGCAAGGCAACCCTGACCAAAAAGTTAACCCCTGTATTGATCGGATCAGCTTATAAAAACAAAGGGGTTCAAACATTATTAAATGCTGTCACCACCTTGTTACCCGACCCATCGGAAATAAAAAATCAAGCCATCAACTATGATGATAACGACACTGAAGTTACTCTGGAAAGCACACCGGATAAGCCACTGGTTGCCCTTGCGTTTAAGCTTGAGGATGGTGCCTATGGACAATTGACCTATGTCCGTGTCTATCAGGGAACCTTGCAAAAAGGCGATACCATTTATAATTCCAGAACAGGCAAGAAAGTCAAAGTGGGCCGAGTCATACGTATGCATGCCGATCAGATGGAAGATATTAAACAGATTGGAACCGGTTCCATTGGTGCCCTTTTTGGCATCGATTGCGCTTCAGGAGATACCTTTACCGCAGAAAAAATTCAACTGTCCATGCTGTCCATGTTTATTCCTGATCCAGTGATATCTTTATCCTTAAAGCCCAAAGATAACAAATCTGAAATTCAAATTTCAAAAGCCCTGACCCGTTTTACCAAAGAAGATCCAACATTCAAGGTCACAGTGAACAGTGAAACCAATGAAACCATTATTTCCGGAATGGGCGAGCTTCATCTGGAAGTCTATGTGGAACGAATGCGCCGAGAATACAGCGCAGAGGTTGAAGTTGGCGAACCGCTTGTGGCTTATCGTGAAACGATCACACAACGTGCAACATTCAATTACACACATAAAAAACAAACCGGTGGTGCCGGTCAGTTTGCTCGTGTCGGGGGATTCATGGAACCGATTGACGAGCCGTTTATTTTTACCAACAAAGTTGTGGGTGGCTCCATTCCAACACAGTTTATTTCTGCATGTCAAAAAGGTTTTCAAGACTGCATGGATAAAAGTCCCATGTATAAATTTCCAGTAACCGGCGTTCATGTGGTGATCAATGATGGTTCATCTCATGCCGTGGACTCTTCAGAAATGGCATTTAAGGCAGCCTCCATTGGTGCATTTATTGAGGGATTCAGGCGGGCAAAACCCACTATTTTGGAACCGATCATGAAAGTTGTTGTTGAAACGCCACCGGAATTTCAAGGACCGGTGATGAGTTCTTTGAATCAACGACGGGGTATGATTGTCGGTTCTCAAGATCAGGGGAGTTACTGTTCCATTGAATCACGGGTTCCTCTTTCGGAAATGTTTGGCTATTCAACGGTTCTGCGATCATCCACCCAGGGAAAGGCTCAGTTCACGATGGAGTTTGACAGTTATCGACCGGTGCCTGTTTCTATTGCCGAACAAATAAAGAAAGATTACGAGCTTTCCAAAAAACAGTCCCATTGAAAAGGAAATTAATCATGAATATAAGAGAAACGTCTTCGCCACAAAAACTATTGGACACGTTTGTTGAACAAAATCGTCTCAATGGTGGCTTTGGCGCAGTCATTGCCCGTGCTGGCGTAGGAAAAACAGCTTTACTTGTCCAGATTGCACTTTACAGTTTAATACAAAAGAAAAATGTACTGCATGTCAGCATGAAAGATTCTATCCAGAAAGTTTGCCTCTGGTATGATGAAGTCTCAAAAAAAATAGATCGGTTAATACCTGACCAAAATTTTCCACCGGATATCTGGGACACGATACTTGCTCATCGCATGATCATGACTTTTGGAGAAGATCGTTTTGAAACATCAACATTTAAGGAACGTCTGTCAGATCTGACAGAACAAGGAATCTTTTATCCTCAACTAATTATTATCGATGGATTACTGATTAATAAACAAAACAGAGCGATTTTTGAAGACTTGAAAAGCATTGCTAAAGAGCATTCTGCTTTTATGTGGTTTTCCATTCAATCGCATCGTCATGAAGTGGCCCAGAATCATGAACTTCCTCCATCGTTTATTCCAATTCAGGATCTTTTTGATGCCATCTTTCAGGTCATTCCTAAAGCAGACACCATCGATATTGAATTGTCTACCAAAATACCCCTTGAGGAACCTGTTCCAGAATTAATATTAGATCCGGAAACAATGTTGATCAGAAAACTAAATTCGCTGTGAACCATTTTTAATCTTAAAAATATACACAGTCTCTTTGATTGGGTAGCCGGAAGCGCATTAGATCAATGCGTTTCTGACTACCACGAGGGCAACCTCAAAACGCTATCTTCCATTAACGTCTAATATGCCTGTTTTCTTTTTGATGAGCCTGATAACTAAATACATTGTCAAACCAACTACGAATATAAAAAGCCACATCCTATCTATTTCTAAAGCCTGTTCAACAAAAATATCTCCAATAATTTCAAGAATGATAAAGGAAACAATGACAGCAAATATGATCCTTTCATATCATCTAATTCTTCATCATTACCAGATAGTCAAAAGAACGCCCCAACAGGATTGCTATCGAAATGGATGATGGCATTTTTCATGCATATTTTGCAATATTTTATTCTCACAAATTTTTTGAGGTATCATATGAAAAATATTCTGTATATATTGCTCCTTATATTCATCGCATGTTCCTGGATTAGTATCGCATGTGCCAATGATTCTGGTGCGATTTTTCTTCAAAAATGTGGTTCCTGTCATAAAAAGATCAGGTCTTTTACACCTGCCCGCTATACATCGGCTCAATGGCGTCGATTTTTTGATAAAAATAAACATCAACGCAAAAAAGATATTAGCCATTTGATCACAACAGAAGAACGCAGCACGATAAAAATGTACTTGCTCTCTCACAGTAAAGATTCTGCCGAGCCTGATGTCGTTGGTTTTTCACAGGATAAATATGTCTGGAAAGTCGGAACACTGGTTCCTAAAAATATGGGTTGGGCCAAACTTTATCGGGAAATTATTCTGCCGGTATTCAATATGGTAACCAATGATACTATTTCTGTAAAAATTTATTGGGGAGATATTATTGGTGATGATCGAAGTATCATTCAAAAAATGGAATCCGGAGAACTGGATGCTGGCGGTATCAGCGGTTATGGCACATCTTTAATCTGTCCGGAAATGTCTGTGCTGAATTTGCCTTTTTTATTCAATACCAGGGGAGAGTTCGATTATGTTATCTCAAAAATGGGTCATCAATTTGATATCATTCCAAGTGTGGTCTCCTTCTC
>PEAL01000547.1 GCA_002753725.1 Deltaproteobacteria bacterium | reverse complement strand
TGTGTCTGTATGACATGATGCGCAATGGGTAGACAAAGATGTTTTGTTGTTTCAAGGGGTTCTGATGTCATCAGATACCGTTCCTGGGTTTCAATATTCAATTGCGCTTCCACAAAAAAAGCATTGTTTTTCTTTAATGCCAAACATCCTTTATGGGCGCCAGAATGCTGAAGCACCGCTTGTATGATTTTTTCCAGTAACGGCTCCAGACGAAGCTCTGTGCAAAATGACTGGGATAATGTCCAGATATCGTTTTGATCTACACGAGAAATTGCTGATGAATCCTCGGAACTAATTGGCTTTGTGAGGGTATTCTTCAGCGAAGAAGGCCATATAAAGGCTTTAGACTGACCTTGTTGTTGAAGACTTTTTTCCTGCTTAACATAGGCCGTCGCTTTTCGGTCAGCGCCCCATGAAACATAGGCCTGATATGCGTCTTCAATGTAAGATTTGGCTAATTTTTCTTTTTCGCGGTGGGCATAATATTCACCGGCAAGTTCATTGGCCAAACCATGATCATGATGATACTGATTGGCTTTTGCAAGAGCGATGGCCTGATCATAATGATCGGATATATCTTTTTGTAAATCTAACTTATATGAGCATTCTGCCAGAACAAGATAGTAGCGATGCATTGCATTCTCAGGGCATAGATCAGACCATTTTTTTAATTCTCGAAGATGCTGTTGAATCGTTTTCTTCCAGGCCTTTTTTTCCTCTGTGCTTGCGGAATGATAAGCGCCCAAATATGCCAATGCTGAATAACAGTGCGCCATTGGCAAGACAGGAGTATTTTTTACACAGTCAATATAATGGGATATTTTTTCAGCACATACAAGTGCTTTGTCATAAGTTCTGAACAAAACACATAGCATGAGTTTGATACTGTATAAAATAAATAATCTGTTTATGTCTGAATGCATTTCCAAGGTTTGAATGGCTTTTTGTTCATCAAATGCCTGACCGGTCAAAATATGGGGGGGCGTAATACCGGAGATAAGATTGAGTACTGCCTGACGACACATGGCATTCAGGTCATTTTTAAAAATTTGCTGGTTTTGAATGAGGGATTGAATCGCGTATATGTCAGAAATAAGTTGTTTTAATTTTTTGCCACAGGCAAGAGAAAGGACCAAATAGTATTCACTTGCAAGGGCGGCAAGGTCGTCATGTCCCTGACGATGGCATTTCTTGATTTCACCCATTAGATGATCCAGATAATTGTACACAGGCATTTTTCGATGGTCAATGAACCAAAAGCAGGTCAATCGTGTTTCAGACTGAAGTCTAAGATCGGTCAACCGATTGAGGAGTGAATTCCCCAGATGAGCCCAACTGTTTGCAATGGATTGAAAACCTTTCATCTCCATTAAATAGCGTGCAAACATGACCCACAGATAAGCAGCATCCGTGGTTAAATGAACGCGTGTCATTTGCTTGATGCCTAAAGCAATGATGCCTGGAATTTTTTTTGAATGGGTTGATTCTTCTGTTCGGATCAAACATGTGATCAATCGCATTGCAAGCACATGAGCAAGATTTTTTTCTGAAATTGCATTCTTCACATTTATTTTTTGAAAATGCCGATGTTTCAAAGCTGTTGTTATGATACGCAATTGACAAATGATCTCAGGAACAGCATCCACATGGATATGAACAAGAGCTAATCCCTGTCGAACCATTTCCCAAACTTTTTCTCTGTTTCCCTGTCTGTAATAAATTTGGGCCAGGCATTCACAAGCTTTTATTTTTTCCAAATCGTTTTTTGCATGCGTAAACAGTATATCTTCCATGTCATTGAGGCAGTGATCCAAAGATGCCAGATTGGCAGCATTTATTGCATTTAAATACAAGTCAAAAAGAAGATGGTGATGATCCCCCAAACCCGTATCAGAAAAAAATGACAGGCCATAAGAAAAGAATTCATAAGATGATAGCGGTAACCCAGACATGAGGGCTCGTTCTCCGGAAGCCCTGCAGGTACGAGCCAAATGTAGCCGCTGTTCCATGGAAAGATCTTTTTCTCCTGCGCATTGACTGTGTTTGGCAACAAGGTAGATATTTTTTCCTGAAGATTGATTCCTATCCACTGATAACAGTTTACGAGCAATCTGTGCATGATAAGTGTTTTTTTCATGCCTGGGTAACGTTTGGTAAAGGGATGGCTGAATCGTATCACTGGAAAACATCCATAAGGATTTTTCCTGACTCCGTTGATAATGCGCTTCAGTTAATAATGCTGGCACAATCAGACCGTGCTGACAGGCTTTTTGAAGGATAGATTCAATTTCAGAGAGCGTTTGATTGATCAATGAACGGATGATCTCAACATTCCAGATAGGACCGACACAGGATGCAATTTGAAAAAAGTGTTTTTCAGTCTCGCTTAAGCATTGAAATTGATGCAAATCATCAGATTCAAATGGTCTGACAGGCGTTTCGGAAAGACTTTCCAAATGTATTTGATAAACATTGACCTGTTGACGCTTACAATTATCTACCAGGGTTTGAATGGTATCAGGTACATTGTTTTCACAGGTGCCAATGATCAATAGTGGAATATCAGAATGATACAACAGTTTTTCCAGGAGATTCAATGATTCCTGGTCAGCCCATTGCAGATTTTCCAGACATAACACAATAGGCTGAAATGTTTTGGAAATTAATTGAAATAAGGACAGCATAAATGGCTCAACTGAAACACTATTGACTTTCAGTCCATGAGATTTTGGAAAAAGAAAATCCATGAGGGGGAGAAGTTCCGGAATCAGCTCCTGCAAATAGGCAGGGCACGTCAACCCTTGATTGACCAGGCGTTTGATTTGATTTTCAAGATCTGGCCATGAACGTAGTCGCAGATGATACAAAAAATGAGATACGATTCGGCCAATAACAGCCAGTGGTAAATCCGGCGTACAGGAAAACATTTCCCGAAGCCAAAAACCGTTGTTTTCCCATACTGAAGAAATCAACGTTTTGCACAGGGCTGTTTTTTCTGTGCCCTTATCTCCAGACAGCAGCAGAAAGCTGGACATTCTATTGGTTGGATGCTCATTTTTTTCACTTGAACATGCCAGCTGGTTACAAAAGCTGTTATAAATAGCGTGTAGGGTTTCAATCTCTTTTTCTCGATGGCATAAAGGGGCACTTTTTTGGATGGGACGTTCAGGAATGGCTTTTGGGTCCGTCTGGATTTCACCGACAAATGATTTATTTTTTATGCAAGATAAAATATCTATTTTTAATGATTGTGCAGAATCATATCGTTGGGAAGGGTCTTTGGATAACA
>PEAL01000087.1 GCA_002753725.1 Deltaproteobacteria bacterium | reverse complement strand
GGGCTGAAGCGAAGCGGAAGGCCCCATTTGTCCACTGAACTGCTGGGTTATATGCTTATATGTGCCATGACTGACTGACTGACGTTCTGACGTTCTGACGTTCTGACGTTCTGACGTTCTAACTAACTAACTAACTAACTAACTAACTAACTAACTAACTAACTAACTAACTAACTAACTAACTAACTAACTAACTAAGAGGAAAAGTATTCAATCTAATAAATTCAAGTACTTATGCAGCACGGCCCCATGTGCAAATTTAATTCCTAACTTACATTTTGTTACACTTTACTAATGCCAGCTACTGACTCATTTGCAGTGCAAATGAGAAAGAATGAACTAAAGGCGAATAACCAGTGTTTATACAGAAGGCTTTTTTAATTAAACATGAAAAAGTGCATGTTATCAAGAAACTTGATAACAACTTATAAATACACTCTATTTTAAATAAATCAATATCCAAAATAATATTTTGATTTATACTTTTTAAATGAATCAAGAACGATATATACCAACAGAAACTAATCTCAACTAATATTTTTTTCTTGGTATATAATTTGTATAATTTGTATTCTGCATAATAACTTATTTTTTCATCTACAAGGAGCATAATTATAATTTTTGTCATAAAAATTGTTTTTAATCATAACAAGTAATAACAAATCCACCTATGTATGAAACAAAAAGTATTTTTTATAATTGATATTGATTGAAACTAACTATAGATATTTTTAGATTCGTTCTTTGTTGTTTTTTATTATTTGATCTATTTATTATGATTCTTCCGTTTTTGTTGTTTTTCTTTATAGTACTCAACAAGCCGTTTTGGGTCATGCCCAAAACGAGCAGAAATTTTTTTCCTAGTTTCTCTAATTTCTTTTATTGTTTCATTTTCTTTCATGTTAACCCTCCATGACTTCTAAAGGTGTAATAATTTCAGGAGTGGATATTCTCAGACGTTCATTTATTCTTCTGATATGTTTTTTCTTGTTTGCATTTGCCAAATGATTGCAATTCCACGTCAAAAGAAAATCCATTTTGTAAAATGATGCTATTGCAAGATGCATTGCATCGCCCACAGTGTCTTTCGGCATAAGATAGTTGGCGATATATACACCTACAATTTCCTCAATTGAATTATTGATGTCAAGAAAATCAATGGCATCAAGTAGACTAATTTTTTCTTTCTTTTTTGGATGATTACCATCCTCTAATTCATCAAGAACAGCAATGGTATACAGAAACTGGATAATAAAATCATTTTTCAAAACTTGTTGTTGTCAGAGAGTAAACTGTGGTCTATCCGCTCTGTTATTATCTATTTATCTCTCCAGGAGCTTTCTTTAATTTTAGTAATAAAAAATGTCGCGTGGCGGCTCACCTATCGTCTCCACAGACTTTGGTCTATGTCAGTAATATAAAGTGCTTCTTGATTGCTCAGGTGGTCTTCATGAGCTATGCTTGATATAAGAGGTTCAAACTGTCACTTGGCCATTCAGTGGTCATCACCACGCCCTTTGCTTTATGTCAGTGATTTAAATTATTCATCATGTTTCGTTCATCTGACGATTTCAGTGGATTCTGCTCCTTGGTTTTTTTTTGAATTTCTGGTTATGAGCTGCTGTTAGTAGATTTCAAAATAGTCCTTTTAAAATTTGTTTACAATAAAACTTTTAATACAAGCAATCTTTTGTTACAGAATCTAAACGCACAAAACTAGGAGTATATCGTCAAGCTAATCGGCGCAAAATGATGGAGGGATAGTGATTGGAACCCTTTTGCGTCCGAGTTCAGCGGCTGGTTAGATTTCATTTATGTATCTTTTTGTTTGAAGTCTCTATATATTATATTTATAAATAAGAATATTCATCGTCTTTACGTTTTGTAGAAGAAATGCCAAAATCAGATGCAAGAAGGTCAAGACCATCAATAATTTTTGTTCTGTCTTGAATTTGCAGAGATGAAAAACAGCTTGTTCTGTAATCCGGTTCAGACTGGAAAACACGGATTGCTTTTTCAAGAGGTTTTATGACTGGATAAGCAGATTCTGCTTTTTTAATTGAGATTTCTGGAATTTTTGATTGGAGTCGTAGTATTGATAAATCAATCAAATCTTTTGATTCAACTGATCTGTCAGCCCATCTGTCAGAGTTTGATAAGAGTTTTTCAGAACAGGAGTCTGCAAAACTAAGACATGGAACATCTGACCAGTCGTAATACACTGCTGTTTGGAATGAAATTCTTGCTTCAGCCACAATTTCAAATTTAATGGGAATATCTTCAACCATAACAACAAATCTAACACCATATTGATCTGCTTTAATTTCCCGTGGAAGTTTGATATTGAAAAAATTTTTAAAAATAGCTCTATAATTTTTATCATAAATTTCAGAGCGTAACATCCTGTAACCATCACCAACAGGGCAAAGAAAGTCTATATCTTTGCTCCAACGATATTCTCCATATAATAGAGTAAGGAGTGTTCCACCACCGAAATATGCTGAAATACCATTAAAGAAATCTGATCTTAGTGATTTTAGTATGGTTATCACCTTATTATGATGATCTAATTTAAACATAGCAAACAATCCAAGAATTATTAATATTTGCAAGCTCACGTACAAAATTCAATTCTTTTCCTTCAAGATCAGCTAATACACCTCGATATTTCCAACCTCTTTCGTAGCGATTGAGCATTTCTGGTAATGTAAATTGTTTTATGTCTTTTGTTTGCCAGCATATAGAATCCAGAAAAGGTAATTTTTTAGGGATTTCAATATGTTTTCTTAATTTATGTGAATCATTTTTCATGATAATATTACCTCGAAAAAAAATTTTTTTAGATTATAATTACTAACATCTATGTAAGTTCTTCGAGAATATCTGATTGAACCCAAGCATATCATAAAAATACCATTTTGTAATGAAATGCTTAGGAATACTTGAAAAATAAGTTCCCCAAGCTACAAGGCTGCTTGTTAGGACTCCACTATTCACACCATCCCAGTCTTCCTTAAACGATTTAACATACAATGCCAGGGTTTGACATTCTTGTGCTTCATCAAAAAATCTTGGCTATATTTCACAAAAACTCGAGATTTTGTAAAATATTTTTCAAAAATACAAGTTTTTATTAAATTGTGATTCAAAATATGCTGCTATGGGAAATTCACCTGAAGATAGAGTACACTATCTGCTAAGGAAATCTCTGATAATAAGATCCTCATTTAATCAATTGTATCCCTTTTTTTTTGAACCAGGATTACGCTGAAGAAGATGAATAAGATGATTTATGTGTGACCGATTGTAAAAAAGTGCAAGTTTTTTTAAGCAGAAAAAATCAAGATGCAAACAAATGTTCGGTATTGCCGAGATCTTACATTGTTAAGAATGAATCACCTCTTTCAATCGTTCAATAGCTCTTGATTTCCGCGTATCCGCCGCCCCGCGTGATATTTTCATGATAATCGCAATGTCATCCATGCTAAAACCATCATAATAATACAACTGTAAAATCAGCTGATCTTTGGGTTTCAGGCTTTTCATGGCATTGATAATCATCTGGTGTTTATGTTCTTTTGCCAGGGTTTGTTTTTTTGTTTCTGAATCAGGCAGCTCAGTGAAAGTATCCTGATCATCAATAGATATCAGATGGTTTCGCCTTCCAATGGTTAAAGGATCTTTTTTCTTGAGAAAATTTTGTACAATTCGCGAGGTAATCAATTTGACCCATGCTTCCAGACCGGTGCCCAAATCCGGACGATATTGTTTTAATTTTCGGCAGTTGCCGCGAAATAGCTGAATAAAAACTTCATTTCGAAGCGCATCGATATCATCATTGACCTGATGAACATTATAGATGGTAAATGTTTTTCGAATGGTATAATATACCAGATTCCAATATTGCTGCACCAGACATTCCTTTTGACAGGGTTTAACACATTTTTCTATGAATTGCTTGTCCTTATCGTTATTCATTTCATACACCTGATTTTTTTTGTAAGAAATCTCTTTTTTTGCTGTATTGGTATTATATTCAAATATCAAGACTTATACCAACATCATGAAAGAATAATTATGAAAATACAAAGAATTCATCACCGATTTTACGGGTTTATTCTGCTGTTTATTCTCTGGATCACTGCTGGAATAAATGCCCATGCATTTATTCCGGGTACGATTCAGGGCATTGTCAGTGATGCGGATACGCAATATCCCATTGGTTTAGCCATTCTTAAAACCAATGAAGGTTTTTCTGCAATCAGTCATTCCAGCGGTGTCTATAAAATAATTCATGAACCCGGTGAATATACATTAACTGTACAGGCTGAGGGGTATTATCCATATTCTATTGTGGTGAATGTAATCATGATGGAATCAATCAGACAGGATATTGCGCTGACACCGATAAAAAACATTAATGTACCTTCAATACATGGTGATGTCAATAACAATGGCAGAATTGGCATGGAGGAAGCCTTGTTTATTATTCAGCATATCAGTCAGTGAAATAACTTTGCGATGGTATAATAGCAGCATTGGTTTATGATGTTCGTTTTCGGCAAAGCCAAGAATCTCATAGGGTATTACAAAAAAGTATTCATTTAAATCAATTCGTTACATCAACAATTAAAGATCGTATTCAAAAAGTAATAATTTTTTTTGTAAGAAATCAGATTTTTGTTGTATTGGTATTACAGGAACATTTCAGATCTTAAAAAAACTCCCAATAATAAGGAATTATTATCATGAAAATATTCACAAACAAACTGTTATATGGAATCATATGTTGCCTGTTAACCTTTCCTGTTTTACCAGCCTTCTGCGGGCCATATACATTGATTGAAATCCCTTCAATTTTTGATCCCCTTGGCTCTGGTGCCAGAGCCATTGGACGCGGGGGCGCATTTATCGGTGTGGCGGATGATGCCACCGCCGCATCATGGAATCCTGGCGGATTGGTATTGGTCAAACGAAAACCAGAGTTTTCAATTGTTTATTCTTATATGGATCGAAATGAATGCATTGAATTTAAAAATTATCCTGATGTTAAAGGCGGAAACAGTATTTTTGAACAGGATATCAATTTTATCAGCGGCACGATTTCTTTTGAACAATGGAACAGAAATATGGCGGTTTCCATCACATATCAACATCTGTATGATTTTTATCGGGAATGGCGATTTATAATGCATGATATATCTGATCTTGAATCTTATGTCGATCAGTGGCATTATCGTCAGGATGGCCGATTGTCTGCGCTGGGGTTGACCTATTGCATTCAGGTAACGCCTGTTTTTTCTTTTGGTGTGACACTCAATATCTGGGATGATGATATTTCTCCGAATCAGTGGCATCAATCCTATCACATCGAAACCCGGGGATTTCTGGATCCCTATGGTTTGCCGGAGCCTTATTCTGAAACCATCCACAAAACTGAAACCTATGAATTCAAAGGGATCAATGCAAATCTGGGCTTGATGTGGATTGTCAACAAACAATTGCATATTGGTGCTGTTTTTAAAACCCCTTTTCAGGCAGATATCCAACATAAAATTGTTACTTATCGAAATACTGAATATCCGCAGTTTCCAGATGACAATTATAAAGGCACCACTGTAATAGATCGCAAAGAATCCATGAACATGCCCCTGTCGTTTGGCATTGGGTGTTCTTATAAAGTAAATAGAAATTTATCGTTATCTGCTGATATTTACAGGACTGAATGGGATGATTTTTCCTATGAAGACAGTTTGGGCAATAAAACGTGTCCAATTACACGAATGCCTTATCACAAATCAGATGTTGATCCCACATATCAGGTGCGACTGGGTGGAGAATATTTGTTCATCAATGAGGTCAATGAAACCATTATACCTGTTCGATGGGGACTGTTTTATGTGCCATCACCGGCAGAAAACAACCCGGATAATTACTATGGCCTGAGTTTAGGAACAGGCTTTACCCAAAATAATGTGTTTTCTTTTGATATTGCATACCAGTTCCGCTATGGTAATGATGTTTCGGAATTTTTATTCAAGGAAGTTAATTTTACTCAGGATGTCAAAGAGCATATGCTGTATGCATCAATGATTATTTATCAGTTTTAAAAAAAGAATGAGGGCATCATGAAACAAAAAATATATCAAACAACTATTTTTTTTCTGTTATTCAGCTTATGGTTGACATGTTCTTTATCTGCTGAATTGATTGAGGGCTTTGCGCAATATCCAGCCTCTGATCCTGTTGTGACAATCACAAACCCTGAGCATTTGTCGGTTTGTTATTATCGGGAAGCAATTCCCATAAATATTCCAAAACCCGGGCCGGTGGTACAAATTCAATTCAAAGGAAATGAACCGGACGTTCAGGCAGTATTTGATCAGGCGGCTGTGGGCAAAACCATTTATTTCAGATTCAATCAGACAGTAAAGGCTTACACTGTTCCTGTCAATGATGACACATTTGATTGGCAGACGGCTGAGACATGGGCATCCATTACAGACTGGGAAGCCCCCGCAGGTTATTATCAAATGCCATCTGGCAGTCCGGCAGTTAGCCTGATCAATCCCATGTTATATGAGGTGTCTTTTTTTCATGAAGATGTTGAAATCACCCTTCCCACCCCCGGCTCAGTGGTGAGCATTGATATAACCGGCAACACGGCTGCTGACATTCAACTGGTATGTGATGCTGCGATGACTGGAAAACAGATGTATATTAAATTCAATGATATCATCAAGGCATATACCCTGCCGGACAGTGCTGAAACAAATGATGCATTTTCCTGGATTGATGCGCCTGAATTTAATGTGGACAGTTTGACAAATCGTCCGCCGCAGATATCATCCATTTCAGATGTTTTTTCCAATGAAGATGAACCTTACACGATCTATTTTACAGTCACAGACCCGGACAATGATGCGATCACACTGACCATAACATCATCTGACAGGGAGTTGTTACCGGATGATCACATTATTCATCATTATACTGGCAATGATAACAGCATTTATTTGATGCCATCACCCAATTTATCAGGACAAACCACTATCACGATAATTGCCAGTGATGGCGAAAAAAGTGTTACGCAGCAGTTTGAATTCACAGTTGCGCCTGTCAATGATCCACCTGAAATTGGAAATATTGTTCATCAGTATTTAAATGAAGATGAACCCCACAGCCTGACAGTCATCCTGAGCGATATCGATACGCTGGAAAATATTCAACTCACAGCAGAAGCCATTAATAAAGGCTTGATTCCTGATGGTCAGCTCAGCATTTCAAAAAATGTCATACAGTTTACACCTGCAAAAGATCAGTTTGGTGAGACTGTTATGACAGTGACCGCCATTGATGGGAATCATGAGGTCAGTATATCCTTTGATGTGACTGTGATTTCGGTGAATGATCCGCCTTCGTTTGAGGTTATGCCAATGTCTATTGCTTCAAACTTAGGTGGTGGTATATTTGTAAAAGATTTTGCTTACAATATCAGTAGTGGTGCCAGCAATGAAGATCAATCGTTAGTTTTTGAGGTATCTACTGATAATGAAGGTTTATTCTTTTACACGCCTACGATAGATAACTATGGACAACTATTTTATTTTCCTGAAGAATACATTGATTCTCCTTCTGAGACAATCTGTAATGTAACTCTAAAGGAATTAAATGCTGATAATGATAATAATATGGTTAGTGTAACAAAACAGTTCAAAATACAAATTAAGCCTTCAAAAGCTATTATTGTAGCAGCTTCAAGTTTTTTTGATATTAACAACTATTCTTTGGATTCAACTTGGGATGAGATAAATTTTTGTGCAGAATATGGGTACGATATATTATTAAAACGAGGATATAATGCCAGTAATATTTCATACATAACGCCTCTTTCAGCCACTTCTTATGCACAAATGAAAGATTTAATTAGCAGCAAAATAAAAAACTGGGCTAAAGGTGCTTATGAATTAGTTTTATATATGGTAGGGCATGGTTCTATTGGTTATTACCAAATAGGTTCTGAGACCTTGACTATAGGAGAGATAGACAGCTATTTATCTGTTATAGAAGAAAATATTCCTGGTCATTCAATCATCATTTATGAAGCATGTCATTCTGGTTCGTTCATTGACAAATCGTATTCAAAGAAGAAAAGAATTATCCTTACGAGTAGCACATACGATGAACCATCTGTAATTTTAAATTCAGGAAGATATACTTTTTCCTTTCAATTTTGGGCAAATATCATTCATGGTATAAATATTTATGACTCCTTTCTTTATGCCAGTCATATTATAAATAAATTTCAAACTCCAATCTTTGATGCAAATGGTAATGCTGACTTTAATGAAATTGATGATATTGTTCTTGCAAAAAATATTATAATTGGTTCTACCGCGAAACATTTATCAACAGATGAAGTAATAGACTACGTGGACTTTGAGGTATCAGAAAATATTGACTTAAGGGGGGAAACCAGTGTCGAAATTGATGCAAAAATATTATTTTCTACCAATAAAATTGACAGAGTTATTGCTGTTATCTTACCTCCTGATCATTGTACTTATACAAAAGTAGATGAGTATGAACTTATAATGAATGAAGATAACAGCTCAATTTATAATACCCAAATAGATAATTTAGATCAAATAGGAATATACGAAGTTCTTGTTTACACAGTAATAGGCTCCTCTGATGAAGGTCTCACTGAAACATGGTCGTCACCTGAAACAATATTAATAGAACAACATGGTTATTCACCTGATATATATGAAAGTAATAATAACCTTTTACAAGCAGCTATGCCGCTGGATCTCGAAAATACACGTCTTAATTTTCATGAACAAAATGATGAAGATTGGTTTGTTTTTTATGGAAATGAATCAGAAAGTTATGAAATATCCACTATCAATACAGGTGTTAACACCAAAATAAATTTAACCCTCTACGATTATTTGCAGCAACAAATCATATCTGCAACATCTGATAGCTGTAGTGATGATTTATCTTTAAATTTTTATTGTATGGCAGATGGAGAGTATTATTTAAAAATTTCAAGCGCATCTCCAATTACGACTACAGCAGGTACTGGATATGAACTTGTAATATCAAATAATCAAGAAAAAGATTTGTATGAAGATGATTCATTTGAGAATGCCAGAACAATTGAAATAACCAATATGCCACCACAATATCATAACTTTCACTGTTATGGGGATAAAGATTGGGTTAAATTCTATGCTATTTCAGATGCCATGTATACATTTAAAACCAACAATGCAGGTCAAAGATGCAATACGATTATCACTTTATTTGATAGTCAAAAAAAAATTATTAAAAGTGTTAACGAGCATTTATCAGGCGAAAATGAATCTTTTGAATGGGAATTTGACAAAGAAGGTATATACTATGTTTGTGTACAACAATTTGATCCAGGCATTTATGGAAATGATACAGGATACTATTTATACGTTCTTATTCCCAATGCTATCCCACTTGGAAAACTTAATGGGCATATCAAAGAATATGGGACAAATAATATTATTGTTAATGCGATAATCAAAATTCTACAATCATCAATAACAGCACTAAGTCATCCCAGCGGAATCTTTCGCATGCGGCATGACCCTGGAATGTATACTCTTATCGTTGAGGCCACAGGTTATGAACAAATGTCAATCCCAAATGTTGAAATAAAAGAATTTTCAACAACTCGACAGGATTTCCAGCTTACCCCCAAAATGTTTACGATCACGTTGCAAAAAGCCGGCAATGGCAATGGCAACCTCCCCTTTGATTCAAAAACAGTCAACTATGGAGAAAGCCTGACCCTTTCCCAGGCAATACCAGATAGCAACTCAACATTTGTTGGCTATTCAGGCGATACACAGAACCTCGACTTTATCGATGAAAACAAAACAATCATTGCAACCTTTTCATTAAACAATACACCTCCTGTAATTTCAAGCATTAGCACTAAAACATCCAAAGAAGATGAAACCGCCAGTTTTTCTGTTAGTATTACTGATAATACCCCTGACAGCCTTTATTTATCAATTGTTTCATCAAATACAGACCTGCTGTCAATGATTTCAGGTGATCAAACAGAAAAGAAAATTACATACACACCAAATCCCGATCAATTTGGCAGCACAATTCTAACCATTTGTGTTACAGATTCCGAATATACTGCAACAACATCAGTTGATATCACGATTCTTCCAGTCAATGATCCCCCTTCGTTTAAATTGACAAAAACAAAGGTTGAATGCGTAAATTTTTCAACAGAAAATGTATTTCCAGGTTTTGTGACAGAAATCAGTGCAGGACCTTCGAATGAAAATCAACACGTTTCTTTTGTGGTAAGTTCGGACAATCCACAGTTATTTGTATCTCAGCCCAAAATTAACTCTGATGGCGAGCTGTATTTTACACCCTCCAACAAAACCACTGGCTCGGCCAAATTGAGTGTATTTCTACAAGATGATGGAACTGTTGATAATGGGGGGAGCAATCAAAGTGAAAAGCAACACTTTACCATAGAAATAACACAAGGCTATGTAGTGCTATCCGGTATGATTACAGAGAAAGATTCAACAACTCCCATTGCCAACGCGCAAATTACCTGTATTTCAATTGATCAGCCATTCTTCAGCAATAATGAAGGCATTTATCAAATAAAACTGATACCTGGAACCTATAATCTGACTGTTGATGCAGTTGGCTTTGAAACGAATACACAAACAATTGTCATAGAAAATGGGACAACAGTAACGAGAAATTTTCAACTCAACCCAAAAACCTTTGTGATTACATTGCTTCAAACCGGAGCAGGCAGTGGCACACTTCCCTTTGACCAGAAAGAAGTCAGATTTGGAGAAAGTCTTAGTTTACAAGCCCCCAAACCTGATGAGCATTCTATTTTTACTGGCTGGTCAGGCGATATTGAGGGACTTGGTCTTATTGATGAAAACAAAACAATCACTGCAACCTTTTCTCTGAAAAATACACCTCCCATCATATCATGTATGAGCACGATCACATCAAAGGAAGATGAATCAGGAACATTGTCAGTCACAATTACTGATAATGAAACTGTTGAGATATCAGTCAGTTCATCAAATACTGATCTTTTGCCCAATGATCAGATAATCATTAATGGTGATGAAACAGAGAAAACAATCACCTACACGCCAGTTTCAAATGAATTTGGAGATACACGTCTTACCATTTCTGCCACAGATGGCGAGTATACTGCAACAAATTCGGTTGATGTCACCATACTTTCAGTCAATGATCCACCAGTGTTTGTAATACCAGACACAATGATTGAATGTTCGAATATTGCAGGAAATTATGATTTTCCCAATTTTGCGACAGAAATCAGTGCCGGGCCAGCCAATGAAAACCAGGAAATTTCATTTGCTGTGACTTCAGACAATATGGATAGGTTTGACTCACCGCCTGAAATTGATTCAAATGGTAACCTGTTTTTTCTGCCACATGATTACGCCATTGGCACGTTCTCCATGAAAGTAATATTGAAAGATAATGATTCCACTGAAAATGGGGGAGAGAACACCTGTGAACAAACATTTTCAATAAACGTTATGCCCTCAAAAGCAATTATTTTAGGGGCTTCCTCAAAAGAAAACTATGATAATGATGATCTTTGGACAGATATTTTTCGTAAAACCAATGATGCATATGCAACATTCATAGGACGTTCTTATAAACCTGAATATATCAATTATCTCAGTTCAGCTAATATGGTTCTGAATGTTGATGATCTGGCGACAAAAAACAATTTCAAAAAAGCAATCACAGATTGCCAGGATGCGTATGATCTGGTGATATACATGGTGGGTCATGGCGGGGATGGTTATTATACAATCAATCACACTGAAAGAATTGATGCGATTGAACTGGATTCATTGCTGGATGACCTTCAAGATAAGATCCCTGGAAAAGTTGTTCTGATTTATGATGCCCCTTTGTCTGGCAGTTTTATGTCAACAATGACTGCACCGGCTGGCAGCCAGAGAATTGTCATTACCAGCACATCTGATGACCAAATCAATTATTCACTATACAATGGCGATATCTCATTTTCCTTTAGTTTCTGGAATGCCATTCAACAATGCGGTGCAATTGATTTTGCCTTTAATACCGCCAGAAGTCATATGCTTCCTTTTCAATCTGCAATGATTGATGCCAATGGTAATGGTATTGCTAATGAAACAGAGGATATTCAGAGGGCTTCTGTTAACACTATTGGCAGCAATATTATCATTCCATCTGACAAACCATATATTGAAAATAATGCACAAATCAAAATACTTCAGGGTGAAACCAATGATACAATCAGTGCAGGTCCTGTGACTGCTTCAAATCCACCGGTTCATGTCATTGGTATGATGATACGACCGGATGATGGTATTTCAGACGAGATAAAAACCATTACCGATCTTGAAATCATTGAATTTTCTGATCCAGATCAGGACAACATTTTTACTTATGATTACACTGCGTTTACGCAACAAGGCACGTATATGGTTCATGTGTATGCCAAAAACATTGAGAGTCAATATTCTGAGCCTGTCTCTTTAACGTATATTCAGGATGTAGAAATTTTCTCCATTACCATTTTAAAAGCAGGCGATGGCAATGGCACATTATCCTTTGAAAATCAATCAATAAAAAAAGGTGGGATTTTTCAATACCCCACTTATGTGCCTGATGATTGTTCAAAATTTGATGGCTGGTCAGGTGATGCGCAAGGTCTTGACAATATTCAATCTGACAAGACGATAATCGCAACATTCAGCTTAAAAAGCTTTATCCTGAACCCAATCAAAAGTCCATATGGAATAATTACGCCTTCAGAATCAGAAATCGCTGAATGCGGTTCATCTCAAACCTATACCATAACAGCAGATGAGGGCTATCATATTTCTGATGTTATCATTAATGATATTTCTATTGGTGCGGTTCAAACATATATATTCAATGATATAAAACAAGCCTATCGCATCAAAGCCATATTTGACAATGCACCTCCCTGGATATCCATTATACCTGATCAATGTATTGATGAAGACACAGCGTTGGATCCAATTCCTTTCACTATAGTTGATCTGGAAGATACGATTCCTGATACAATAACAGTGACATCTTCTAATCAATGCCTTGTTGCAATAGATAATATTGTGATCAGTGGTAATTTTGAGCAAAAAACAATCGCACTCTCACCCGTGCATAATATGTTTGGCACAACCACCATAACAATAGAGGGAATTGACAGGCATGGATTATCTACCCGGCGATCTTTTTTGCTTGAAGTAATTCCCATTGCAGATCCAGGAGATATCAACAATGATGGTGTGGTTGACATGATTGATTTAATATTGACATTAAAGGCTTTGGCTAATTTTAATCATGTGAATGATTAAGTTGCCTATGTATACATTCTTACAAGGTCGGGCGTTATATACCCTTTTGCCTGTTGACAGTTACATAAATCAATATTATTGATTTATTGCATGTTATAATGATCAATAATCAGATCGGATATAATAAATTATTACCAATATCAATTATAGAGAATTATCATGATTGAAAAATATTTATATGAGCAAAATATACACTGGCAGAATCAGTCTTATGATGCTGGCATTGAAAGAGAGATTCTTTCGTCAATTAAAATTTTAATGGATATTGATCAGATTATTGCAATTTCTGGCGTACGACGTTGTGGTAAAAGTTTTTTATTAAAACAACTCATTAATATATTGACAGATAGTGGGATCAAAAGAGAAAATATTTTATTTGTGAATTTAGAGCTTCCATCTTTTTCCGGAGAACAACACACAGATATTCTAGATAAAATCGTTCTTGAATATATAAAAATGAAAAAACCACAAGGGCAAATATATTATTTTCTGGATGAAATTCAAACCATTCCACATTGGGAAATCTGGCTTAAGTATCATTATGATCAATATAAAGGAAAAGTAAAGTTTTTCATCACTGGTTCTAACAGCCAGCTTTTATCAAGTGAATTTGCAACAAAACTATCAGGACGTGTTATTGAAAAAAAATTATTTCCTTTTTCCTTTAGTGAATTATTGAAGTATTATGGCATTTTTGTTTCAGACAGCCAGGATATGACACGCAAAAAAGAACAAATAATGCACTATTTTGATATGTATTTAAATTCAGGTGCGATGCCTGAAACATTAGCGAATGAATCTCTGGAAATAAAACGAGAATTGTTGTCATCCTATTTAAATGCAATCCTTTTCAAAGATATTGTTCCTCGATTTTCAGTAAGAGATTCTATTTTAATTCAAAATCTTACAATGTATTTAATGGGAAATTCCAGCGCATTATTAAATTATAACAAGATCGCAAATACCCTTCATTCCAATCGTAATACCATTAGAGATTATATAACGTATATTGAAAAGGCATACTTAAATTTTACACTTCCAAAGTTCGATTATTCACAAAAAACGCAATTATTATCATCAAAGAAATCGTACTTTATTGATACTGGATTTATCAATTTACTTGCGTTCAGATTTTCCTTAAATACAGGAAATCTTCTGGAAAACATTGTCTTGCTGCATCTCATAAGAAAATATGATCATATCTATTACTATAAAAATCAGGGAGAATGCGATTTTATTGTTTATCAATACATGAAAGAACAAATGGCGATACAGGTCACATATGAACTAAATGATAATAATTATAAAAGGGAATTAAAAGGATTGAAACTGGGGTGTGACAAAATCAAAATAAAAGAAGGGTATATATTAACGTATAATGATTACGATACCATTCAATATGAGGGGATAAAGGTTTTTGTTCTTCCTGTTTGGGATTGGCTGCTGAATTATTAAACAGGAAAGAAAACGCTATAATCAAAACAAATCCACGCCTTCGACAGGCTTATCAAGCAGGCTACCAGCGTGGAGTTGCCAGAGATACTATTTGCCCATATTTCAGGGACAGGACTTCATCCTGGACAGTGACACTTTATTTTCGCTGTCCTGAGGGGGGAAACCAGACGAAAGCCCACGTTGTTGTTCCTGTTGCCAGGGCTGTTGCCGTTCCGATTCGCAGACCGGCAGTTCCTGGCGTTGCTGTTCCAGCCGCCGCCGCGGATCACCCGGTTCGAGCCCATAGGATGAAACCCCAAATCTTTGTATGGTATTTCTTTGAAATCCCTTTGAATCAGCATGATCAATAAAGGCAATCATTGCTGTTACATGCTTTGCCAGTTTTTCTTCTGTCCATAATCCCTGTTCATAATTTGATTCATATTTGATCAGTTTTTTTATAAATCTTTTCTTTGATGATGGCAATAATAAAACTTTATTTGGAAATACGCGATACCCCAGAAAAGGTAATCCTTTTTTGGATCTATTTAACTGAATTCCAGGTTTCAAGAATAATTTCAAATTTTGATTTAAATATCCCTGGATTTCATTTAAATCTCCTTTCAACATCTCTGAAGATTCTCTAAAAAGAACGAAATCATCCATATAACGAATATATCCTTTAACTTTTCTTTGCTCTTTAATCCAATGATCAAATTGACATAAATAATAATTTGCCAGGTGTTGTGATGTCAGATTCCCAATTGGCAGACCTTTTCCTTCTGAGCTATGATAGGTCTCCAGTATTTTTCCTAAAAGCAGAACAATTTTCTGATCTTTAATCTTACGATCAAGGCACTTGAGTAAAATATGGTGATCAATAGAATCAAAATATTTTCTGATATCCAGTTTTAAATACCAGGGATATTGATTGGCAAAAAATTGAGCACGCTTTACTGCAATATGAGATCCTTTTTCAGCTCTACAGGCATAACTGTCATGTATTTCACAGGTATCCAGTACTGGTCCACATATATTCATTATTGCATGATGTAAAACACGCTCTGGAAAAGATGCGGCACATATTAAGCGTGTTTTTGGATCACGAACGACAAAATATGAATAATGTCCTATATCTAAAGATTGACGCATCAGACCTTTTTGTAATGCCTTAATATTTTTTTCAAAATTATTTTTAAATTTTACCACTTCCGGGTCATCCTGGCGACCTTTAGATGCTTTGAGAAAGGCATCACACAAATTTGGATATAAATAGATATCTTCGTATAAACAGCCAATACGTTTCATGATGCTGACTCTTATTCTGTTTGGGATTGTAAATATAATACAGTATTACCCACTGGATACGCCCTGTTTTATATTATCTTGAACAGGCGGCGTTTTATAATTTTTTAGATGTTCTGATACGATTTTAAAAACATCATTACTGTATTTATCCACTTTTACATCACCCACTCCTGGAATTTTTTTCAATTCATTTTTACTGTTCACCTTTTTTTGACAGATCTGTGCCAGTTGTTCATTGGTAAAAATATTATATAAAGGGATATTGTCATTTTGTTCTCCAATTAATTTTCGCCAGTCTTTCAATCTTAAATACAGTTGAAAGTCATCTGCTGACAATATCTCTCTATAATCTATTCGATCTTTTTTTTCTGGTATTGTATTTTTGCTACCTTTTGAAACTGCTGGCGGATCATTTTTATTATCAAGATATTCAACGACAAAACAAACATAATGACCGCTGATTTCTTTAACAATTTCTTTATGAATGGATATAATTTTATGCGTACATAAAAATTGATTCAATACATTTTCCTGATCCTCTGGATTAATTATCGGTATTGGGAATATTTTATATTTAACAGACATCATAATTCCTTTTTATTTCAAATAGTTAAAAAAAAAATCGCCGCCTTCGGCGGCTTGTACCACATTCGTTCATCCGTCCGACAAATGGACAGCCCGCATGCCTCGCCGCGCTACGCGCTGGCGGTCATGCTGGCTGCCCATTTGTCTTAAATTGTTCGTTTTTTATTTTTTACAAAAGCTTAGTTAACTTAACTTTGCTTGACTCTTGCTTACTGTTACTTTCATTTGCTTTCTGTCACTGTCCTGAGGGGGGAAACCAGACGAAAGCCCACGCTGCTG
>PEAL01000546.1 GCA_002753725.1 Deltaproteobacteria bacterium | reverse complement strand
AACCATTGGAAAAACGGTTGATGAAGCAATGGATGTGATTGAAAAGGAAAATTCCTCATTAAAAGGTGTTTTGCCAAAAGTTTATGCCAGACAAAATCTTGACCCGACAAGTTTAGGCGGGCTGATTGATATGATTGGAAACATTGCTCTGGGCGATGCCAAATCAAGAAGTGCTGATATTCTCGGTCATGTTTTTGAATATTTCCTCGGTGAATTTGCCCTTGCCGAAGGTAAAAAGGGCGGACAGTTCTACACGCCAAGAAGTGTTGTGGAATTACTGATTGAGATGCTGGAGCCTTACAAAGGACGAGTTTTTGACCCTTGCTGTGGTTCGGGCGGCATGTTTGTGCAGTCTGAAAAGTTTGTTACCGAACATCAGGGAAGAGTCAACGATATTTCCATTTACGGTCAGGAAAGCAACCAGACAACATGGAGACTGGCGAAAATGAACCTTGCCATCCGTGGAATTGACAGCTCCCAGGTGAAATGGAACAACGAAGGTTCTTTTTTAAATGATGCCCACAAAGACTTGAAATGTGATTATATCATTGCCAACCCGCCTTTTAATGTGAGCGACTGGAGTGGAGATATGCTCCGCAAAGATGGACGCTGGCAATACGGAACACCGCCAACAGGAAATGCCAATTATGCGTGGATTCAGCATTTTATCTATCACCTTGCACCAAGCGGACAAGCCGGTTTTGTATTGGCTAAAGGGTCGCTGACTTCCAAATCTTCCGGTGAGGGGGATATTAGAAAAAACCTGATTGAAGCGGGTTTGATTGATTGCATTGTTAATCTTCCTGCCAAATTGTTTTTAAATACACAGATACCGGCTTCTCTTTGGTTTATGAGCCGCAACCGCAGCAATGGAAAATATAGAGACCGAAGCAAAGAAATATTATTTATTGATGCCCGAAATATGGGTCATTTAATAAATCGTAGAACTCGTGAATTATCAAAAGAAGATATACAGCTAATTGCCGACACATACCATAGCTGGCGAAACCCTGATGGAGATTATGAAGATGTAAAAGGTTTTTGTAATGCGGCAAGTATTGAGCGAGTAAAAGAACTGGATTATGTTTTAACACCTGGGCGTTATGTTGGATTGGCTGACGAGGAAGATGATTTTGACTTTAACGAACGCTTCATAAGTTTAAAAGCAGAATTTGAAGCCCAACTACTGGAAGAAGCTCAATTAAACGAACGTATTTCTACTAACTTAAAAAAGGTGACGATAGATGGGTGAGTGGAAGGAAGTTCAACTGGAACAATTAACAAGTAAAATAGGAAGTGGAGCTACTCCACGTGGAGGTTCAAATTCTTATAAAGATGAAGGCATTTCATTAATTCGGAGTCAAAATGTGTTGGATTTGCAGTTTTCAATAAATGGACTTGCCTTTATTGATGACACTCAAGCAGAAGCCTTAAAAAACGTAATTGTTGAGCCTAATGATATTCTTTTGAATATAACAGGAGATAGCGTTGCTCGTGTATGTAAAGTCCCAGATTATATTTTACCTGCAAGAGTTAACCAGCACGTAGCAATTATAAGAGCTGATAGTGAAAAATTAATTCCTGATTTTCTACTATACAAATTGATTGCACAAAAAGAAGAGCTATTAAGTCAATCTGAAATTGGTGCGACACGAAGGGCTATAACAAAAGGAATGATTGAAAAATTTGAATTTAATCTCCCCCCCCTCCCTGAACAAAAAGCCATCGCCTCTGTCCTTTCCAGTTTAGACGACAAAATAGACCTGCTCCACCGCCAAAACAAAACCCTGGAACAAATGGCTGAAACGCTTTTCAGACAGTGGTTTGTGGAAGAAGCGGATGAGGGGTGGGAGGAAGGAAAACTTGGTGATGAGTTTGATTTTACTATGGGGCAGTCACCACCGGGAAGTTCATTTAATGAAGAGGGAATAGGAACACCAATGTATCAGGGGAATCGTGACTTTGGTTTTCGATTCCCCGAGAACCGTGTATTTACGACTGAACCAAAACGATTGGCTGAAAAGTTCGACACCCTAATTAGTGTACGAGCACCAGTAGGAGAACAGAATATGGCTAATGAAAAATGTTGCATTGGCAGAGGCGTTGCAGCATTTCGATATAAAGCAAATTCTGATTATTATACCTACACATTTTTCAAAATGAAATCGCTTATGGATGAAATCAAGCAGTTTAATGAAACAGGAACTGTGTTTGGTTCAATAAGTAAGAGTAATTTTCAAGAAATGGAAATATTTATTCCACCATTTAATGAGGTTGAAAGGTTTCAGAGTGAAGCAAAACCTATTGATGATAAAATAATTTCCAATTGCAAACAAATCCGCACCCTCGAAAAAATGCGAGATACATTATTACCAAAACTAATGAGCGGTGAGGTAAGGGTAACAACGTAGGGGCGACCCTTGTGGTCGCCCCTTGTGTGGGCCAACCACAAAAGGGGCAACCACAAGGGATTGCCCCTACAGGAATAAAAATTGGCATATAATTATGAATAAATACAATCCAAATATTCATCATCGCCGGTCAATCCGGTTAAAAGGATACGATTATTTTCAGGCAGGTTTGTATTTTGTTACCATTTGTGTGCAAAATCGGAACTGTTTATTCGGTAAAATCGTAGGGGCATCCCTTGTGGATGCCCAAAATATGGATGCCCAAAATATGGATGCCCAAAATATGGATGCCCAAAATACAAATGCCCAAAATACAAATGCCCAAATGGTTTTGAATGATGCGGGTCAAATGATAGAATCCGAATGGTTAAAATTACCCCAACGATTTAAAAATATACAATTGCATGAATATGTCATTATGCCCAATCATTTTCATGCCATTTTGGAAATCGTAGGGGGCGACCCTTGTGGTCGCCCAAAACGGTGACAATAAAAAAGGGCAACCACAAGGGATTGCCCCTACAAATAAAACATTGGGTGATATGATTGGTGCATTTGAATCTATTACAACCGTTGAATATATTCGTGGGGTAAAACAAAATGGTTGGAAACGATTTGATGGCAAATTATGGCAACGCAATTATTGGGAACACATCATCCGCAACGATGAATCATATCAAACAATATCAGAATATATCGTAAATAACCCTGCAAAATGGAATGAGGACAAGTTAAACCCGCAAAACCAAGAATTAGGATAATGACAAAAATAACCGAAAATACCATAGAAGATTTTGCCATCAAATTATTGCAGCATTTGGGCTATGCGTACATTTATGCACCCGATATTGCCCCTGATGGCGAAAGACCGGAGCGTCAA
>PEAL01000545.1 GCA_002753725.1 Deltaproteobacteria bacterium | reverse complement strand
ATTAACAAAATCGGGTTAATATGATTGATAAGCCCTGTTTGATAAACAATGGGAAACATCGCTGTTGAGACAATGGTGTTACTTAAAAATTCGGTCAACAGGATTGAAATGCTGGTGATCCAAAAAACCAGAACAACCGGAGGGGTATTGTCAGGTAATATGCTATTCAATTGATCTGCCCCCCAATGATCCAGTTTTAGGCATCGAACCAGAACCATAAAACAAACAAAAATCATCATGACCATAAGACCTCGGATGGGGCCCCCCCGAACCAACTGTTTAAGGGGTAAAACAGATGGCGATAAAAACACGCTGATAAAAAAGAAAACAATAAAAAAGATACTGATAACTGATTGATACCTTTCGTAAAAAATAAAACAGTGTTGACATAAAGAGTGTAGGCTCCAAAAAAGAATGAAAGAAAGAAACAACCGCAGGGCTTTTTTTTGTCGATGACTCAGTTGTTCATGTTCATCAACCTGGCATTCCCATCGTTTAATGCCTGATGGTATGGTAAAAAATCGAAGCACGGCATAGGCACAAGAAAGAAAAAGAACAACCAATGGAATAGACCATAAAAACCAGTTTAAAAAGGTGATTGGAATCCTTTGTTCACCGCCCAGTAAATCCAATGCGCCAATAAGTATCAGGTTGGCAGGGCTTCCCACCAAAGATCCCATACCACCAATATTCGCACCATAAATAGCGGACAGGGCCAGAGCTGTTGTGATTTTAGGGGTATGATCAGAATTTTTTTGTTGATCGATTTGTTTGAGAATCGGAAGTAAAATCAAAACAGTTACTGCATTGGGAATAAAAAAAGATAACACAGCACCAGAAACAAGAATATACAAGAGAATCTTTTTTATATCCCCATGACTTTTTAGGAGCGCTTTTTGAACAAAAACATGCGTCAGTTGCGTGCTGACCAGAATACGATATACCAGATAGCTGTTCACAAAAATCAATATGATTGGCAGCCTGTGCCATAAATATCCCGGGAAAGTGTAATTATCCATAAGTTACCGATTGATTTTCAGAATAATAGGCCAGCGCAGCTTCACTGGAAGAAAATGGGGTAAGGCTTTGAATCGTATAAAATGTTGGCACTGGCAAATGAATGATCCCCTGGTTATAGGCTTTAAGGGCTTGTTCGGCTGTTTGCCACTGATAATCTTTGATTTCCTGATCATCGATTTTTACCTGGCCGGATGGGGCGGGGCATAAAAAGAACCAGGTTTTGAAGCGTTTTGGGTATCCCCGAGGTGTTGTCCATTGAGACATGAGAACAAGATCGTTTGTTGTAATGGACAGTCCAGCCTCTTCAAATGTTTCTCTGACTGCCGCAAACCTGGCAGCATCGATTTCATCCTTCTCAAGGCTCGATTGTTGATAATCTTCATGATCAATGCGCCCGCCTGGAAAAACCCAGTGACCGCCATGAAAGTCCAACCGTGAATTTCGTTTTAACAAAAGTATCTCAAAACAATCGTCTTGATCTCGCATAAGTATCACTGTTGCCGCAGGATGTGCGGGCGCATTCAAATATTCTTTCATGCTTTTTTTTATACACATTGGTTGATCGCTGTGTTCAATTCATCCAGATTGATCGGTTTGCTGACAAAGGCGTTCATACCGACGTTTAAACATTCATCGCGTTCTTCAGTGATGGCGTGTGCTGTCATGGCAATAATTGGTATTTTCGGGTTTCGAACGCCGGTTCGAGGATTCCGAATCAATTGGGTGGCAGAAATACCATCGACATCAGGCATTTGAATATCCATAAAAACAAGATCAAAATCTCTATTTTGCAAGGATGTGATCGCTTCTCGTCCATTGTTAACAATATGAACATTGTACTGATAATGGTTGGTCAATATGCCCTGGATAATAATCTGATTGACTTTGTTGTCTTCAGCAACCAAAACGTTCAATAGGGTCTCATCAGAAAACAAGACTTTTTTTGATGGTTGTTTATGCAGAGGGACATAATTGAATGTTTTTGAAAAGCAATTCAATAGAGAATGATAGGTAATCGGGCAGGATAAAGAAATAAATTTAAAGTGTCCCTGATCGGTGATTGATTGTTGACTATTCATGTGCTGGGGCGTTATTGCCACAAACGTGGTATGGATCAAACTTGTATTTTGGCAAATGGTTTCAACAAACAATTGTATTTCTTTTTCAACAAGCGGAACAGCCCAAAAACAAATGTCATAGGGAGTATTCTCTTGAACGGCATTAACGAGTTTCATATAGGCATCAAAGAGATCTGAAGATTCATCACTTTCAATTTCCCATAATTTCAAGTATTCTGTAATAACTTCTCTATGCTCTTTTTCTTTATCCAGAACAAGTATTTTTTTTGTTTTGAAGGCTTCCGGAACCGGGATGGCAGAGGGTTTTTTTGATTGATGGATATTAAATCTGGCGGTAAACCAGAATTCAGAGCCTTGCCCCACAGAACTTTCAACGCCAATTTCGCCATTCATCATCTCAGCCAGTTGTTTTGATATCGCAAGGCCAAGACCGGTTCCACCAAATTTTCGGGTGACCGAGGCATCAGCCTGAGAAAAATGTTTAAATAACCGCGTTATTTTATTTTTTGAAATGCCGATCCCTGTATCCTTGATTTTAAAATAAATCCAGATATGTTCCTGTGTTTCCTTGTGGACAGTTACATTCAGCAAAACCTTGCCTTTTTGTGTGAACTTGATTGCGTTGCCCAGTAGATTCATCAGAATCTGTCTCAGACGGACAGGATCACCATTGATAATAACCGGAACATCATGACGAACAATGCCATTGATATTCAATCTTTTTTCAAGAGCGCTGTAAGCCAGAACTTTCATAACATCGCCAACCGTCGATCGCAAATCAAAAGAGATATTTTCAAGTTTCAATTTTCCGGCTTCAATCTTGGATAAATCGAGAATGTCATTAATAATATGCAATAAGGATTCACCACTGTTTCGGATAGTAATCAGATGGCTGCGTTGCTCCTCTGAAAGGGGGGTGCCGAGCAGTAAATGTGTCATTCCAATAATACCATTCATAGGTGTTCGAATTTCATGACTCATATTGGCCAGAAACTGACTTTTTGCGGCATTGGCATTGAATGCTTCAATGGCCCATGAATTGGATTCTTGAATGGCATGTTCCAACTGTTCATTGATGGCATCGGTTTCTTCTTTAGCAGCTTTGATTTCCTGTGCTTTAGCAATCAGCGATTTTTTCTGATAGCGTAACGTCAAATGGGTTTTGTTACGTGCGAGATCTTCCTGATTTTGT
>PEAL01000544.1 GCA_002753725.1 Deltaproteobacteria bacterium | reverse complement strand
AATATCTCTGTCCGTTCATTTGTAATCTCTTGAATGTCCTTTTCAGACATGTTGATCAGACGAGCCTTGCAAATTTTTTTCTCGAACATGTTTTCAATGAGTTGTTCAATGAGTTGGAATCGAAGTTCAATTAGATAAATTCGGTCAAAAATGGTTTCCAACTTGGTGGATTTATCCACGACATATTCAGGGGTGGTAATTTTTCCAACGTCGTGCATCCATGCTGCGAGTCTTAATTCTTCCAATTCATCAGCGTTGAAATACTTATCTTTAAAAGGGCCTGTCGTGGTTTCATTAATTTTTTCAGCAATCATCATGGACAGTTCAACCACCAGTTTGATATGTCCGCCTGTGTAAGGAGATTTCTCATCAATGGCTTTTGCAATGATTTCAATAAATGAATAGAGCAATTCTTTCATGCTTTTGATCAATTGTGCATTATTCAAAGCGATAGCTGCCTGTGATGCCAATGCACCAATCAATAAATTATATTCTTTGGCAAAGGGAATGATTTCACCGGTATCCGAATCTTGGGCATTTAAAAGTTGCAAAACGCCGATAACATCACTTTCATGATTGGTTAAAGGATGAACCATCATGGATTTAGAACGATAACCTGTCGTTTGGTCATATTTTCTGGGCCCTGTAAAATCAAAGTCTTTCGCTTCATAAACATCCGGGATATTGACGGTCTTTCCTGTCAGCGCCACATAGGATGACACATTGGCATAATTGGGTTGATCATCAATATACAGTGGAACACTGGGTAAATTGATTTCTTTCCCGCTGGTCCCTCCCAATCGGGTATTCATCGTATCGTTTTGTAATATGGTAAAAGTGAGATTTTTTCGTGGCTCATTACAAATATACAATGTTCCGGCATCAGCATTTGTGAGAGAGCGGGCTTCATCAACAATTTTTTCAAGCAATACGTTGATATCCTTTTCAATAGACAGGGCCAGCCCAATTTGTATTAACTTGTTGACATTATCAATATGTTCTTCACCATAGGTTTTAATTTTTCCCAGGACATCTTTCAATAAACTGTTGAGGGCCTTGTCTTTGGAGAAAAGTATCGTGTTTTCATTTAACATGATTTCATCTGTAGATTGTTTGTTTTTCTTATTGATCATGAATATTCTCTTTGAAGGATTCGACGAATAATTTCCGTTGTTGAAATATCGGGCACAAGATGAATACGAACGACCTGCCCCCCCCTTGCTTTAACAATATCGGCACCCACAATATCGCATTCCGCCCAATCTGAACCTTTGACCAGAATGTGGGGCATCAGTTGTCTAATGACATTTAAAGGATCTGACTCATCAAAAATAGTAATATAATCCACACAAGATAAACCTGCCAGAACAAAAGCCCTGTGTTGTTCATTGACAATGGGACGTTTAGGGCCTTTTATGGTTGAAACAGAACTATCGGAATTTAAGCCAATAACCAGAATGTCGCCCTGTTTTTTGGCTTCCTGTAAATATTGAACATGTCCTGCATGTAAAATATCAAAGCATCCATTGGTAAAAACCACCGTTTTACGCTGTTGTTTCAGTTTTTGGATGATGGGAATGAGATCATCTATTAAATATAGCTTCATTATCATTTCTTTAATCGCCTCGATTATGCCCTTGCAAGCGTTAAAACCGTTACACAATTTGCCCCATTTTTTTTCAACACCTGTGCACAGCTATGAGCCGTTGCGCCGGTGGTATAAACATCATCAACGAGAACGATATGCTGGCCCGTAACAGAATATTTTGGATTGAGTTGAAACACTGATATCATATTTTCCAGACGTTGTCTGCGTGTCAGGTGCGTTTGAGAATGTGTCGCCCGTGTTCGAATGAGTAATTTAGGAACAATTTTTGATTGAACGCTTTTTTTTTCCCACTGCCAGAGCATTAATAACGCCTGATTGTAGCCACGTTCTCTCAGGCGTGAAATGTGTAAAGGCACAGGAACGACTTTATCCACCGGATGAATGTCCAATATCTGTTCAAATTTGCATTTGAGCAGTTGCCCAAAAGGTTTGGCCAACTGTCGTTTATTTTTAAATTTATACAGATGAATTAATTGTTTATATGTTCCTTGATACAGCCCTACAAAACAAACTTTGTCAAATGTTTTTTGATACTTGTTGCAGGCATGACACTTTTTTTTATCAGCGTCCTGTTTAGAAATTAATTCTCCGCATCTAAGGCACCTGAGAGTGTTTCCCTGGTTGAAATCCTGAGCGCATTTCCTGCAAAGCAAAGGCGCCATTACACGGTCATATATTTTCTGATCTGTTGTAATGGCGTCTTTAGAATCATGATGATTTAAAGGTTCTTGGCAATGCAGACACACTGATGGAAAAATCAGTGACATGAGTGACATATCTACATTCTTTCCATCATGGCATCGGCGAATTCAGAACATTTAACCTGCCTGGAACCTTCTATCTGACGTGCCAGATCATAGGTGACAATCTGTTCAGAAATGGTTTGTTTCAGACTGTTTCGCACCCGATCCGCAGCTTCAATCCATCCAATGTAATCCAGCATCATGGCACCTGAAAGAATCAATGATCCCGGATTAACCATGTCCTTTCCGGCATACTTGGGGGCTGTTCCATGTGTGGCTTCAAATACAGCATATCCATCACCGATATTGGCACCGGGCGCTAATCCCAATCCGCCAACCTGTGCAGCCAGAGCGTCAGAAATATAATCGCCATTCAAATTCGATGTGGCAATCACATGGTATTCATCCGGTCGTAACAGGACTTGTTGGAACATCATATCAGCAATGCGATCTTTAATCACAATTTGTCCATCTTTTTGAACACCATTTTGTTTTTCATACAGATCGTTTTCTGAAATGATGACATCCGAAAAATATTCATTAGCGGTTTGATACCCCCATTCACGAAAAGCACCTTCTGTGAATTTCATAATATTGCCTTTATGCATCAGGGTGACACTTGGCAGATGATGTTTAATGGCATATTCAATGGCTTTGATGACCAGTCTTCGGGTGCAGGATTCTGATATGGGCTTGATACCTATCCCTGAGTCTTTGGGAATGGTAACATTCATTGTTTCTTTTAAAAATGCAATTACTTTTGCAGCTTCTTCACTGTTTCGCTGCCATTCAATACCAGAGTAAACATCTTCGGTATTTTCCCGAAAAACGACCATATTGACCTTTTCCGGATGTTTCATAGGACTGGGGACACCATTGATGTATTGCACTGGACGCACGCAGGCATAAAGATCAAGCAATTGTCTCAAAGCCATTGAA
>PEAL01000543.1 GCA_002753725.1 Deltaproteobacteria bacterium | reverse complement strand
GAAGAAATTTCAATATTTTGAAATTTTTTTGAATTATTATCTATAATGCAGATAAACTTGAAAAACAATTACAGTCATAATACTATCCAATACTATTTTTTATAAACATATGCTTATTTAATTGTAAAGACTGATCATTTTTAGACATTATTTGTAAATCGCTTGATTTTAAAGCTTCTAAAAAAGTCAAGATAAATTTAATGGTGTGTTGGCCACAAAGACACAATCTGATCAATCAAATTCCTGGTAACTGTTCTCAGGTGCTTTTCTTCAATCTCATCAGCTTCTGAAGAAATATTTGACTGTGAATGCCATTCTGGCCATTTTGTTTTCCAATCAGCCCAGGATAAATAATATTTTCCCCTGGCATTTTTATTTAATCTGCATCCATATTGTTGACTGATTGTAAAATCATCCTTAGTAAATATGTCTTCATCAAGCAAGGAAAAAACAAATGCATCTGCGCCAGACCTCAGGGGCTCTATCATATCGATAACAAAAGATTCTCTACCGGGTTGAGGGGAGTGAAGAAAACCAATACAGGGATCAAGGCCACGTTCATTCACAACGACTGTCACTTCTGATAAAGTTAATGTGTATGTTAATGAAAGTAGTGCATTGATTGGATCTTTGGGCGGGCGTTTATTTCGACCTGTAAATCCCCATTCATTTCTCAAGACTTCGGCAAGAAAGGTAAACCATGCAGATGCAGCATTACCCTCATATCCTCGTATGGATTCAATCGAATCACAGGTTGCTAATACTTCTAAAGAGCTAAACATTATACTGGCTGCATTTTCAATTTTTTGTTTAATCTGAGAACTGCGTAAGCTTTTCTTAAATATGTGTTCTGTTGGTTCATTGTTCACCAAGCGCGCTAATGAATCTAAAAATGATAATTGATTATTGATCTTATTTTCTACAAGGCATGAAGCTGTTCTTAACTTGATGGCTGTATCAATATAAGCTTGATGCTGTGACAGACGAACCATCACAGAACTTGAAAGTCCCGGGCCTATCCAGGCTGGTATTTGCTCTCTACCAAAACCGGATATGATTACAACACTTATCTGTCTTTTGACGAATTCTGCCAGAAGACTTGTGGAAATGTCTGTTCTGGAATAAATGACAATCTGTCCAATCATGCCAAGCGGTAATTTTTTTGATGGCGCGCCCTGTGGATTAATTCTTAATGTATTATGATCAATACTCATTTGGATATCATTTTGATCAATATAAACAACAAATTCACTCATTTTTTTCCTCTTTTTTTGAAAATAGTAACGTGATTCTTTTCAGCCATGATGGTTTCTTCTTTGGATGTTTTGGTTTGTCTGGTTTTGTTTTTAATTGATGGGATACATTTTGACTGATATCAATCAGTGGGGCTGTTTCCAAGACCCCACCTGTTGTCCAGACATTTCGGGGATGGGAGACAGGATAGGCACGCAGATCATCTTCTTTAAGGGACATAACGGTTGAAATTTTATCTAATAAAGGATTAACAATTTTTTCTGTTCCCCGATAAAAGAAAACAGATTTCTGAACGGGTAATCCCTTATCTTTCAGTATTTTATGTACTTTACGAAGTCGCTTTGGATCTGCAATATCGTAGACAATCATATACCATCCGAATGTTTTCATATTATCTCTGAATGATTTCCAAAATTTTTCTTGTCAGACTTATCTCTTGTCGATGTATTATGATACTATCAGCTCTGTATAGTCTTTCCAAAATCTTTTTTTGAAAATAAATAAGCTTTTTGAAACATGGACTGGGTTTTTCCAATACCTCTTGCCAGCACTTTTCTATGGGGATCGATCCAAGTCATGATCAAATTATCGTTTTTTTTATCTATGATTGAACTGATTTGAATAAACAGTTCTTCGGCACTTTTTGTGGGCAGACGACATTCATGAACCGATTTTTGACCATCTAATCGCCAATCTTTTAAAATTTTAAAAACTTTTCTACGTGTCTTGTCTTTACTGATATCATAAGCAAAAACAACCGGTCTGAACGGTTTCATTGGTCTTCTCTTTTTTTTTACTCATTATTTATATGGTGTATTTTTACTGTTTGGCTTTTGGTAATTTACGACCTAAGAATATGACATGCGGCCCACTTTCTACAATCCTTGTTTTTCGTTCATTTATTTTAAGGCCCATTTTTTTTAATTTCTTTTGTGTATATGTTAATGCTTTTTCAGCAGCCTTTTTATTTGGCGTAAAAATGATAAAATCATCCGCAAAGCGGACAAAAGGTAAATTTTGATTGCTTAGATATGTATCAAAAGCAGATAAATACACATTACACAAAAAGGGTGAAATAATAGCGCCTTGTGGAATCCCTTTTCTTTTTTGCATGAGACCCGTTTTAGGTGTCCCCACATCTATCCATCGAAAAATAAGTTTTTGAACAAGTTTATCCGGAATAATTCTGGAAATCGATTTCTTAAGTTGCGCATGTGGAATTTCGTCAAAAAATTTATAAATATCTGCATCTACGAGCCAATATAAATCACACAAAATATATTCACGCGCTTTTGATACCGCCATTTCAATGGATCGTCCCTTTCGATATGCATAGCTATCAGGATGAAAAAAATTTTCACCCAGATTCTCAATAACAGTTAAAACAGATCGTTGTGCAACTTTATCTCTGAGGGTAAATGCTGAAATAATTCTTTTTTTTCAATCAGCTTTTGAAACAGTAGAAAATCGAACATTGGATGGTTGATATGTACCGGTTTTTAAGTCATTGGCAAGGGTTGTGAGATGAAAAACAATATTTTTTTCCATTTCTCTCCTTGAAATATTTTCTGACCAGACTGCCATATCGTTTTTAAATCGTTTCCATGAATTGTTGAGTACTTCAGGGGATGCAACTTGCTGTATGAGTTTATTCATATTGTTCCGCCATTAAAAAAAGAATAAAGATAATTTTTAAGATGATCAAAGAGTTGAAACAGAAATTGCTGAATTTCTGATACATGAAAGTAAGCATAAAAAATAATGCCATACAAAATTAAGATCACCCACATATTTAAAATATAGAGTATTTTTTTAGTTTTATGGCGAAAACAATACATTCCCATCAATGTTCCGAAAATACCACCAGTGATGGCAAGAATATACATGATAATATTGGGAATTCTTATGCTATTTTTAATGGATTGTCTTTTATCAAACCAATAAAGGAAAAATGTAAAAACATTTATGGTGATGGGCCATGAATAAAAATGGAAATTTTCAGGAAAAACCTTCAAAAAACCAATATTCACAGAGATAAGGGA
>PEAL01000542.1 GCA_002753725.1 Deltaproteobacteria bacterium | reverse complement strand
CTGTTTGAAAAGATTCCAATGGCTGCCAGCCAAGAGAACTTTTTATTTTAGAACAATCAATGGCGTATCGTCGATCATGTCCCGGACGATCTTTGACATGAGTGATCAAAGTGTGTCGCCTTTCGTGAGCAGATGGAGCAGCATCATCCAAAATATCACAAATGCATCGAACCACCTGGATATTTTGCATCTCAGCATCACCACCAATGGTATAGGTTTCTCCTGTTTCCCCTTGACACATGATATTCCAAATAGCTCGGCAATGATCGGTTACATACAACCAGTCACGAACGTTTTTGCCATCACCATATATGGGAAGAGGCTTGTTGTTCAGTGCATTGAGGATCGTCAAAGGAATCAGTTTTTCCGGAAACTGATAGGGCCCGAAATTATTTGAGCAGTTCGAAAGAGTAAAAGGTAATTCATAGGTATGACCATAGGCACGCACCATATGATCTGATGCTGCTTTAGATGCTGAATAAGGACTGTTAGGCTGGTATGGACTGTTTTCAGAAAAATAGCCGGTGTTATCCAGACTGCCAAAAACTTCATCTGTACTGATATGGTGAAATAATTTTAGTTGATGAGAATATTTTCGTGAAATTTCCAGTAATGAGTAAGTGCCCAGTATATTAGACTGAATGAATGACTCAGGTGATTGTATGGAACGATCGACATGAGATTCTGCAGCAAAATGGCAAATTGCATCTACCTGATGGTCTAAAAAAAGGGTTTCCATGACGTTCACGTTACAAATATCTGCCCGAATAAACTGATACGATTTAGCGTAGTGTGTTTCAATATCTTTCAAGCTGAATGGGTTTCCAGCATAGGTCAGTGCATCCACATTGATGATTTTTCCAGAAAAATCTGTTTCAGTCAGCAGATAACGAATAAAATTGCTGCCAATAAAACCGCAACCGCCAGTGACCATCAGATGACTAAATGAGCGTTTGATAGGCTGTGACATCTCCGGCCTCCTTTTTGAAAAGGGTTACAAAGGCATTGATACCATCTTGCCAATTGGGCATGATATGAATGTTTTCTTTCTTCAGTCGACAATTGTTTAAAATAGAATTTTTAGGACGAATGGCTTTTGTGGGAAATTCTTGTTCCGTGCAGGGCTGTATGTCTTTTTGAATTCCCATTGCATTTAAAAAGTGTCTGGCACCATCATACCATGTACAATAGCCTTCGCCAGATGCATGATAGATACCTTGTGCATCAGCGACAATCAGCCGATGAATTTGTCTGGCAAGATCCAGGGTGTGTGTAAATGAACCGTATTGTGTGTTAATAACCTTTAAAGGCGGTTGCTTTTCCGAAATAGCTAAACGAAATATTGTTTTTAAAAAATTATGTCCATTTATACCAAACAGCCATGCTGTTCTCAGGATAACAAACCGGTCTGTTTCTGAAATGATGGCCTGTTCTCCCGCATACTTGCTTTTTCCATACACAGATACAGGATTGGGCGTATCTGTTTCTTCGTAACCGTTGGGTACGGGCAGTGATCCATCAAACACATAATCTGTAGAAATATGAATGAGTTTTGCGCCGGACAAATGGGCATATCGGGCAAGATATCCAGGCCCTTTAGCATTGATTTGATAAGCATGTTCTTCTCTTATCTCACAATCATCAACCTGTGTATAGGCAGCACAATTGATAATAATATCCGGTCGGAAATCAGCCAATGTTTTTTGTGATTTTTTGGGTTTGCCAATATCGAGCATTGAATGAGAACAGGCAATGATTATATAATGATCAGACAATAGCTGCATACAGTCTGAACCAAGCTGACCAAAAGCCCCGGTGATAATAATTTTAGGTGGCATGATTACTTTGCTTTCAACATGTAGCCTTTTTCAATTTCTCGCAATTTGATATATCGTAAAAACATGGAATGGGAAGAATTAATCGCAATGATAAATCCCGCAATGCCATCCAAAAATCCGCGTTTTAAGACATAAACTTCTAAAAATTTAAAAAATGGACGAAATAACACGCGCCATAATCTAAAGCGTTTTCCCTGGTCGTGAATATTTTGAGCTTGAAGGGATGAATACCGATTGGCAGTCCGTTCTAATCCTTCAACCGTTCCCTTGTATGGGTAATGAAGCAAATCAAATTTGAGTTGTCCGATGGTACCATCAATTTCAACACGTTCATGGACCCTTTCTCCAACCCATCTTGCGCAGGTTCTTTTAAAAAGTCTTAATTGTCGATCTGGATAAAATCCGCTGTTGTTAATCCATCGGCCATGAAAGAATGTCCGGCGTGGTACATAATAGCCTTCTTTTGCAGTAACATCCTGGATAAGTTCTTGAATTTCTTTTCTCAATTCATCAGTGATGGCTTCATCAGAATCCAGACTAAATACCCAATCACAGGAGGCGTGGGATAAAACAGCATTTTTTTGATCAATAAAGCCTGTCCAGGGACGACGATAGGCTTTATCGGTAAATTCTTTCACGATTGCAAAGGTGTTATCCTTGCTGCAATGATCAACAACCACGATCTCATCCGCCCATGTTGCAGATTCCAGGCATCGACGAATACAGTGTTCATCATCGCCACAAATAATACATACAGATATTGATGACATATTTTCCCTCATGACGTAGCCATATTTTTACCATAGGAGCGGATCAGTCCAGGTTTGACCTGAACTTTTACGCGGATATTTTTTCCTGTGGTATAAAAGCCTCTGATCATATTAAATTGGATGTTTTCAAGAATTTCCGTTTCCAAGTCTTCTGACTCTGCCCCTCGTTTAATCGCTTTTTCTTTGAGTAGTGACATGGCAAGCGCCAGTGCATCTTCCTCAGTGAAATTTCGATCAATGGGTGCAGAATAGTTGTCTTCAGGTGATGTGACATAACCTTGTTCTGTATCAGCAAACAAGGTTACCTGGCAGGTCGTTCGTGCCAGGGCTGCACCAATAGCATTTGCGACACCCCATTTGGGTGCAACGCGAACCTTTTTTGGGGTCAAGACCTCGAGGCGTTTACTGAAAAAGGGTGCAGGCCCTCCCAATATTAATATTTCAGTGGGTTGAACCTGTTTTCCTTGCAATATTTCATGCACAGTATAAACGGGTTTTGAATTGATACGGGCAATCATGTCATCTGCTTCAGACAGAATTTTTTCACAGGCGATGGTCAATACTTTTTGGGCAGCGCTTTTAACAGAGATATTCATTTTTTGTGCAATCGCATTAAATCCATTTATTGATGCCTGTTTATTTCCGCCTTCAATGGGATCATCCAAAACAAACATGGCATCCGTTGGTG
>PEAL01000541.1 GCA_002753725.1 Deltaproteobacteria bacterium | reverse complement strand
TGAAAATTGTCGTTTTTTTTTTTGATTTTTAATGGATAAATATTTAAAAACAATAAATAAAGTCAGCGCATTGTTTACTCAGAATCCTGATTTTGAGCAAGTGATGTACAAAACATTGGTTTTGCTTTCAAAAGAAACTGGCATGCAACGCGGAATGATTTCTATCAATCGAAGAGACTTACAGGAAATACATGTTGAAATAACGTATGGTATCCCAACAGACCGCAATTCACCGATTTTTTATCGACTGGGCGAAGGGATTACCGGTAAAGTGGTTGAAACCGGACGTCCCATTGCAATCCCCAAACTGGATCAGGAACCTCTTTTTTTAGATCGATCCGGCGCCAGAACTCAAATGAACCGATCGGATCTGGCGTTTATCTGTGTTCCCATTATCTATGGAAAAGATATTGTTGGCGCCCTTTCAGTGGACCGAACAGCACATAATGCAGATTTGGAAACTGAAGTTCCTTTTTTGGAAACCATTTCAAACATATTGGCCTCTCGTGTTCATTTAAGAAGAATAAAAGATGAAAATATTCGTTTGAGAGAAGCCATTGAACGTCAACCCAGCGGAACCATCATTGGAAATTCTGATGCCATGCGCGAGCTTGCTTATTTGATAGCCCAGGTTGCGGATTCGGACGCAACTGTTTTAATTACGGGTGAAACAGGTACAGGAAAAGGATTGACCGCATCAGAAATCCATCGAAGGAGTACCCGTAAAAAAGGTCCGTTTCTAAAAATCAACTGCGGTGCAATTCCTGAAAATCTCATTGAGATGGAACTCTTTGGTCATGAAAAAGGAGCATTTACAGGAGCAGTTGGTAAAAAAATTGGAAAATTTGAATTGGCCAATCGCGGAACAATTTTCCTGGATGAAATCGGAGAATTACCCCTGGCATCACAGGTCAAGCTGTTGCGTGTGCTTGAAGATAAAAAGGTCGAGCGTGTGGGGGGGACGCAAACCATTAATGTTGATGTTCGTGTGCTGACAGCCACCAACAGAAACCTTGAAAATGAAATAGATTCTGGAAATTTTAGAGCAGATCTTTATTATCGATTGAATGTCTTCCCTATTCACGTGCCTCCACTGAGAGAACGTGGCGCAGATATCATTTTACTTGCTGATTTTTTTGTTCATCACTTGAGTAACCAGTTAAAGCGAACAATAAACAGAATTGACAGCTCTGCATTGGATCTTCTTATTTCCTATCACTGGCCTGGAAATGTCCGCGAACTTCAAAATTGCATTGAACGTGCGATCCTCATGTCAAAAGATAATGTTATCTATGGATATCTTTTACCTGCTTCGCTGCAAAGAACAGGCACGCTGACAACCAGACGAGGGAAAGATTCATTCAAGATGCTTGTTCAATCTTATGAAACAACATTGATTATTGATGCTTTAAAGGAAGCCAAAGGCAATCAAACCCAGGCTGCAACGATTTTAGGAACCACCAAGCGTGTCATCCAATATAAAATTCAACAGTATGGTATTGACTATCGTAAATTTACAAAAATTAAAATAGATTAAGGATTAAACTATGGCATTGGCAAAAAATGCAGAAGAATATATCGAAAGACAACGTTCAGCATTAGCAATGAATCCAGATTGCGGCACCACGCGGTATAACCTGGCGGTGGCTCTTTTGGGGCAAAAAAAATATGATGAGGCTGAGCGTGAATTCAAGGAAGCGGTTGCAAACAGCCCTTCCCTTGCAGAAGCATACGTTCAATTGGGGGGGATCTGCCTGCAACGCGGCGATCTGGATGGATGTCTTGCTTATAATGAATATGCTGTTAACGCTCGCGCAGGATTTTCAATTGGCTATGGTAATATTGCTTTTGTTCATTTGCAAAAAGGTGAACCCGATAAAGCCATTGTTGCATTAAACAAAGCGATTGCATTTAACGAAAAATTTATCCAGGCTTATTCGTCTCTATCCAGTGCATATTTTATGAATGGTGAGCTGGACAAAAGCATTGAATCAGCAAAAAAAGCAATTTCCCTTGAACCCAATTTTGCAATTGCTTATCATAATTTATCCCTGGCATTGTTTGAAAAAGGAGAACACGAAAAAGCCATAGAAAATTGTGATAAAGCTATTGCTCTGGGCTATGATGTACCATCCGGTTATTTGCAAGAATTGGCTTCATATCGAAGTTCAGACAAATAAGGTTTCTTTTGAGTATTATTTCATAAAAGGAAGACCTGATATTTGTTTGGCACTCTATCAAAAACGGTTGACAAATAAACTGGTTGAAACTATAACAGGAAAAATTTAGCCTGTAGGTTTTCAGAAAAAGATTTTGACAAACCAAATTGATGGCCGAAATCTGTTTCTGGAAATCTATATATTGCCGTTAAGGCATTTTTTTTTTATGAGTACCCAAAACTTTTGTACGATAATCTATGAAAGGAGAAAAGGAATAACATGAAACACGAAACCCCTTTGCTGGACGAACTGGAAAAAGGACCGTGGCCCAGTTTCGTAAGCGATATTAAAAGGGAAGCCGAGTCAAGAAAGGCAAATGCAAACAACGTTGAATTTCAAATTCCTGCTGATGTTTGTGAAGACATTCTTGGTCTGCTTGAACTTTCCTTCAAAGATGGAACAACCCATTGGAAACATGGTGGTATTGTAGGTGTTTTTGGTTATGGTGGTGGCGTTATTGGACGTTACTGCGATCAACCTCAAACCTTCCCGAGCGTTGCACATTTTCACACCATGCGGGTCAACCAACCATCTGGAAAATTTTATAAGACTGAATTTTTACGTCAGATTTGCGATCTGTGGGAATTCCGTGGCAGTGGTCTAACCAATATGCATGGTTCAACCGGCGATATTATTTTAATAGGCACCACAACACCACAGTTGGAAGAAATTTTCTACGAATTGACCCACACACATAATCAGGATCTGGGGGGGTCAGGCTCCAACCTGAGAACACCTTCAGACTGTATTGGTCAAGCCCGCTGCGAATATGCCTGTTATGACACACAGTCAATCTGTCATGCATTGACTGTAGAATATCAGGATGAATTGCATCGACCGGCATTCCCATATAAATTCAAATTTAAATTTGATGGTTGCCCAAACTGCTGTGTGGCATCAATTGCTCGTGCTGACCTTTCTTTTGTTGGTACGTGGCGTGATAACATCCGCATTGATCAAGAAGCTGTCGCTGCATATATTGGTGGCGAACTGGCTCCAAATGCGGGTGCACATTCCGGTCGTGATTGGGGTGCATTTGATATTCAAAAAAGAAGTCATTGGCCTTTGCCCGACCAA
>PEAL01000540.1 GCA_002753725.1 Deltaproteobacteria bacterium | reverse complement strand
ATACGGATTTTTTGTCCATGAATACATCTCCTTTTTACAATAAATTAAATATATTATATTAATAAAATAGACAAACTCGTAGAATATATGAATCAATGTTTTTTGTCAAAACTTTTTCCATATATTCCCTGAGAATTAAATTTCATCAGGAATGTCTGCATTGGTATAAACTTTTTGAACATCTTCGCAGTCTTCAAGGGCCTCCATCAGGCGAATCGTCTGTTCTGCTTCTTTGCCTTGAAGCGAAAGCATATTTTGAGGGATCATGGTAATTTCGCTCATTTCACTTGGAATGGATGCTTTTTCAATGGCTTCCTTGACCGTTTCAAAATCTCCGGTACTGGTAATGACTTCAAAGGTATCACCTTCATCATTGACATCTTCAGCACCGGCCTCAATGCTAAGTTCCATCAGGTGTTCTTCATCCACATCCTCTTTTTTGATAACGATCAAGCCTTTTTTATCAAACATCCAGCCCACACATCCGTTTTCACCCAAATTTCCACCAGCCTTATTGAACAGATGACGAACATCAGCAACGGCTCTGTTTTTGTTATCTGTCAGGCATTCCACCAGAACGGCCGCTCCTCCTGGTGCATAGCCCTCATAGATCACTTCATCATAGTTAACCCCTTCGAGTTCCCCTGTGCCTTTTTTAATGGCCCGTTCCATATTATCTTTGGGCATATTTTCTGTTTTTGCTGCAGCAATGGCAGTTCTTAACCGGGGATTGGCATTGGGATCACCGCCACCCATACGAGCTGCGACAGTAATTTCCTTGATGAGTCTGGAAAATATTTTTCCGCGTTTAGCATCTGCGGCACCTTTTTTGTGTTTGATACTCGACCATTTATTGTGTCCTGACATATCTTTTTACTCCTTTTAACTGGGAACGTTTTCGGATTTCATTCCCAATCCAATAATATAAATTTCTTTGCTCGCTTTACGCGTTGTCTTGGGTCTATATAACTGATGCGATTCAAAGCTAGCCTTGACAGCATCAATGATCTCCTGTGTATCAGATCCTTGAAATATTTTACATACAAAATGACCACCGGGCTGTAAATATTTTTGAGCCATATGAAGGGCCGCCTCACAAAGTCGAAGGGATCGCAAGGCATCCACATCTTTTCGGCCAGTGGTGTTTGGCGCCATATCACTTAAAACAACATTAAAAGGTGCCCCATCGAGACGATCTCTTTCTGCGACCTCAAAGATATCATCCACCATGATGGCGTGGGGTGTTTTGATGTGAATGGATATTTTTTTTTGATCGATTCCGGTAATAAAACCTGTTTTTTCTAAAATTTCAGAAACATATAGCAGCCATGAACCCGGAGCGCATCCCAAATCCAAAACCGCATTTCCGGGTCGGATCAAGCGATATTTTTTTTGAATTTCCTTGAGTTTATATACAGACCGCGCAGGATATTTTTCTTGTTGGGCCTGATACGTGTAATGATCTGCCCACGGATTTTTTTTATTTTTTTTCATTATTCATTCGTTAATCGTCGGTCGTTCTCTCAACGTTTAGAGGGGTTACGACGCTATAATATTATTCAAATAAATACAGCATGACTTGCTGTACATCCCTGACGCCAATCAGTTCTATCTGAGGTTTATGAATCATCCGTTTCAAGTTACTGACGGGAAGCAGACAGCGTTGAAAGCCCATTTTGGCTGTTTCAGCCAGCCGTTTTTCAATATGACTGATGGGTCGAATCTCGCCGGTTAATCCCACTTCGCCAAAAACAGCTGTTTGATTGGGAACCGCTTGATCCAAAAAGCTTGAGGCCACAGCAGCCAATATGCCCATATCCACTGCCGGTTCATCAACTTTGACACCGCCGGTAACATTCATGAAAATATCATGTTGCATGAGATTCAGGCCGGCTTTTTTTTCAGCAACAGCAACAAGAACTGCAACCCTGTTACTGTCCAGCCCCAAAACTGTTCGTCGAGGATTACCAAAGACCGTTCGTGATGCCAATGCTTGAATTTCCACTAAAATGGGTCGCGTTCCTTCCATGCTGGCAGTGACAACAGAACCGGGAACATTTTTGGGTCGCTCGGATAAAAAAACGGCTGATGGGTTAGAGACTTCTTCAAGCCCGGAATCTTTCATTTCAAAGACACCAATTTCATTGGTCGAACCAAAGCGATTTTTTACGGCTCGTAAGATACGAAAGACATGGTTTCGATCACCTTCAAAAGAAAGCACGGTGTCCACCATGTGTTCTAAAAGCCGGGGGCCAGCAATGGCACCCTCTTTCGTAACGTGGCCAACAATAAAAACCGGTAAATTGCGTTTTTTAGCCATTTGCATAATTTGCATGGCCGCTTCCCGAACCTGGCTGACCGTTCCAGGAGCAGCGGTAAGATCAGGACTGTACAATGTTTGAATAGAATCTGCGACCAATACGTCTGGATTAACTGAATCAATCATCGGATGAATGGCTGTCAGATCTGTTTCTGAAACAATCCACATGTTTGAATGGGATGTTTTCAGGCGATCACTGCGCATTTTAATTTGTCTAACCGATTCTTCTCCAGAAACATAAAGAACTTTATGTTGAGCCTGCGCCAATCCAAAAAGCGCTTGAAGCATCAATGTTGATTTTCCAATACCTGGATCACCGCCGACCAAAATCAATGATCCAGGCACAAGGCCACCGCCCAGTACTCGATCAAATTCATTGATGTTTGTTTTTAAACGATAATCGTGATTAAGCTGAATACTTTCAATGGAAACCGGGGCATTTTTTGTTGATTTTTTATTCCCAGTCGAACTTTTTGTAGTGATATCATGCTCTTCAACCAGGCTTCCCCACGCGTTGCATTCTGTACATTTACCCAGCCACTTACGACTTTGATACCCGCATGTCTGGCAAACAAATATGGTTTTATTGTCTTTTTTCATGGTAAAACAATTATGATTATCATAATTTGAATTAATAGATCAACTGTAATTTTTTTTGCCAAAGCATCGTGAATCTCGCTCAAAGAATGTTCTTGCTTTCATATTATTTCTTTTTTGCTGTTCCGCTGATATATGACCAGAGGCGCTGCTGTATTTTTGGATCAATTAAAGGCAGTCTGTTTTTCGTACTAAAAACATAATGAATACAAATATTATATTAGGTATTTCTCATTGGTAGGGCGCATTTCCAAAAAGTCGGACATTTCTTTGCGCAAAAGTTGCTGAAGTCTGTAACCGAGGGCTTTCAATCGGCTTTAGCCCATAGCCGTCAGGTTAAGCACGACCACCTGAAATTGTATGTCCGCCTGGGGTTGAAACCCCAG
>PEAL01000539.1 GCA_002753725.1 Deltaproteobacteria bacterium | reverse complement strand
TGTTTTTACCAATAACTCCGGCAGTCGTTGTCACAACTTTTTTCCTTTTTAGAGCTTTTGATATGTTTAAAATATATCCGGCTAATATATTAGAAGAAAAAGGTGGCGCACAAGGGATCATGCTGGATGATATCATGGCAGGCTTTTACGCAAACTTAGTTATGCAAATTGCTGTACGCTGGTCGGGAATTATCTAAGCGGAATGGTTTTTAAGACGTTGTATATTGGACCAGAAGGAGTTAATGTGCTTTTGAAGAGTGTAATAGTGTCAATGGTTTGTAGCTTATGCAAAGGGAAGGTGTATTCTGAGATGACTTCTGATAGTCGTGCGATGTTGCTATCTGACCGAACGCGTCCTATGGTGATATGTGATTGAAAGCGTTGGGGGGTTTTTTGAAATCCTATTTCTTCAAGGGATTTTTCTAAAAGATAAGCAAGCTGATCCAGTTTATTCTCTTTGTTTTTTAATCCAGCCCAGATGATTGTCGGCGTATGATTTTTTTGAAAAGCTCCCAAATTAGTTAGTCGATGCTGAAAAACTCAACTTCCAGCATTTTGTTTGTATTAGTAATTCAGCTTTAAATTAAAATTCGAAGAAAACAGCGCATTAATCCAATTTCCAATAATGGCACAAAAAGCTCTTGTGAGCTTTTTGATGTTAAATCCGCAGGAAGACATTATCACATTGATGCTGTCGCCCAACTGTCCTTTTAATTTATTTCTTTCTAACCGATGCTCTGATTTACTATGTCCGATTATTGGCTCAATCGCGTTTCGCCGCCGCATCCATTTTTTCGCCGACTTGCTTATCCGTTTCTTCCTGCCATCTGTTATTATTATGTTTGCTGTTCCCTCGTAATTATTTCCTCGATAACCTTTATCACAGGCTGCCTGAATAATTTTTATTCCTGTAAGCCTTTCACTTTGCTCGAGACTTTCTTTTAACGTATGCCCATCATATGGATTGCCATGAAACGCTTTTGATCCTAAAATCCAGTTGCTTTTTGCGCTTGTTACTAATCCGGCCTTACTTCCAAATTCATACTTTTTTGTCGCTTTTCCTTTTGCAATACATTCAACATCCGGCTCATGAATTGAATAAATTTTGTTCTTACTTTTTTTCTCTTGTGATAATAATCTTTGCGCCAGCCTTAACAGCTCTTCAATATTTTTATTATTTTCTCTCTCCATCTTTCGCTCGACGTCACGAACGACTCGCCCCAGATAAGTCTTTAACTTTCGAGTCTCCTTTTTTGACCTGTTATATTGGCTTGCTCTCGCATAATTCTGCTGTTTAAACAATGCCTTCTTCCCGACCCGTACATACGTTTGCCGCAATTCTATTTTTGCTTCTTCTGCCGCTTTTACTATTGATTCTCGCATCCGATCATACAACCTCGCGTCTGTTGGAAATCTGATTTCTTTTGTCTGAACCGTTGTATCAACATTTACTCTCTCTAATTCAGTTCTCTTTATGACTTTTGTCCGCAGTCCCGTGTTAATTGTTTCTTTCAACATTAATTCCGCGCCATCTTCTCCAACCCTTTTTCGCCACCTCGTCATACTTGAACTATCAATCGGCATTTTATGCTCAAAAAATCTCATCCCACAAAAATATTGCCAATATGGATTCTCTACCCATTTCTCTAATACTTCTTCATCGCTTAAATCATTTGTGAATTTTAAATATTGCAACCCTACCATTAATCGTGTCGGTTTTCCCGGTCGACCTTGCTCAGAATATGTTTCCCCAAACTTATTCTCAAAAAGCTTCCAATCTATGCATCTTGATATTTTTGCCAGCGGATGGTTTAAATCTATTATTGATTGTAATTCATTCTTAAATGCGTCGTATTGTGTTTCTGGGCTTTCTTTTTGTGGTGTCATTTTGCAAGGTTTTCCTTTCTTTTTCTTGTTTTCCTTGTAAATTATACCACGACTTATACAACTTAACCATATATATCTCAACTATTTACGTTATTTTTCAGCATCGACTACTTAATGGTGTTAATATTCGCGAAGTGCAGGAACTGCTGGGCCATAAAAACGTGGAAACAACCATGATCTACACGCATGTTGTGCGCGATATGTCCAATGCCCCTCAAAGCCCACTGGATCATATGTATAAAAATTATCAGGACACTGCTAACTCGGATTGATACTTTATCAGAAATTCCTGCTGGAACTCCTGATAATTATCCGCGTCAATGGCCGCGCGGATGCGTTTCATGAGCGTGATGTAAAAGTGGAGATTATGGTAGGACACAAGTGTGAGCCCGGATAATTCTTTAAGCATCATCAAATGGCGGATATAACTGCGCGTGTAATTACGGCAGACAACACAATCACATTCGTCATCAATCGGACCAAAATCATTAAAAAATTCTTTATTCTTGAGAATTATCTTTCCTCTATTGGTAAAAGCAGCGCCATGCCGACCGTACCGGGTCGGGATACAGGTATCAAACATATCAATCCCTTCGCCCACGGCCTTGACCATCTGATCCGGCAGGCCGATACCCATAAAATACCTGGGTTTATCGTGCGGCATCAAAGGCATGACCCAATCCAGGGCTTCAAACATATCTTTAACCGGCTCACCCACACTGACACCGCCAATGGCATAGCCGTCAAAATCAATATCCAGAATTTCTTTGGCTGAACGTTCCCTCAGATCTTGATAGGTCGCGCCCTGAATAATGCCGAATTGAAATTGCGGATGCAGACAATCTTTTAAATTATTCTTAAAGTACTCCCTTGTCCGATGCGCCCAGCGCGTTGTACTTTCAACCGACTTAACCGCTTCTTCTCTGGGACAAGGGTACGGCGCGCATACATCCAACGGCATCATGATGTCTGATCCTAAAATTTGCTGGGTCTCGACAACATTCTCCGGTGTAAACATCAAATGGGTCCCATCAATATGTGATTGGAACTTTACCCCTTCCTCTGATATCTTTCTGAATTTGGATAAACTAAAGACCTGATACCCGCCACTATCTGTCAAAATCGGCTGGCTCCATCGAGCGAATTTATGCAGGCCACCGGCCTCGCGCATTAGTTCCATACCCGGACGTAGATACAAATGATACGTATTCGACAGCATGAGCTGCGCCCCAATCGCGCGTAAATCTTCAAAACTCAACGATTTAACCGTGGCGCACGTCCCGACCGGCATAAAGAACGGTGATTCAATCGCGCCGTGCGCAGTTTGAACCGTCCCCCGGCGGGCTTTTGTCTGTTTATCTTTTTTATGTAATGTGAAAAATTGTGTCATCGTTCTCATATGAAGAATGAAACAAGGAAG
>PEAL01000538.1 GCA_002753725.1 Deltaproteobacteria bacterium | reverse complement strand
GCCGAAGTCATGGCTTTTTATGGTCATCACAATGTGAGTTACTGGGATGAAACCCAACAAACGGTTGATTTTGAAGAATCTGGAAGCAGCACATATCATTTGAATATGCATTATTACTTGACGCCCCAAAAAGTATTTGTGCCTTATTTTAATTTAGGCATCAGTTCAATGGATATTGACTCTGATTTCGTTGAGGAGAACAATTCCGTAAGAATCAATTATGGAATCGGTGCAAAATATTTTCTGAACGAGACAATTGCTCTGAGAGGAGATGTGTATCATATTTTTTCGCTGGATGAACCGGATAATCATCTGGCTGCAACAGTGGGCCTATCTATCCAGTTGGGTGCTAAAGCGCCAAAAGTAGAGGAAAAGAAACCCGTTCAATTTGATAAAGATGGCGATGGCGTTCTTGATACGCGCGATGAATGCCCCAATACACCTAAAAATACGATTGTCAATCGTGCGGGATGTCCAAAAGACAGTGATATGGATGGGGTCTATGACAATCTGGATGAATGCCCCCAGACACCTGTAAAAGCCATTGTTGATCATGCCGGCTGTCCAAAAGATACGGATCAGGATGGCGTGTATGACCATCTGGATCTCTGCCCCGGAACCCCAAAAAATATGACCATTGATTCAAAAGGATGCCCACCGGATAAAGATAATGATACGGTTCCTGATCACAAAGATACCTGCCCGGGCACGCCAGAAAATACACCGGTTGATCAAAACGGATGCCCGAAAGATCAAGATAGCGATGGCATTCAGGATCATATGGATCAATGTCCGAATACGCCGAATGGAACCCGTGTAGACAATAATGGCTGTCCGCTTGTTCTGGATCATGATAACGATGGTGTCCCCGATACATTGGATAAATGCCCGGATACCAAAGCTGGAACGAAGGTCAATGCCAATGGATGCAAAGTGGTGATTAAAAATGTGGTGGATGTTCCTTATGTGGTTCAGGTGAGCAGTTATCCCACGCGTAAAGCTGCCCATGCCGTTGCCATGAAATACCGCCAGAGAGGTGAACCTTTATTTACATCAGTGGTACAATCCGAAAATACATCCGTTTATACTATTTTCTATGGTGTATATCGATCGACAGTTGAAGCTGAAAAAGTGATAACCGTCTTGAAACAAAGAAAATTCCGTGATGTTTCACTGTTAACATTACCCTATGCCATTCATGTTCAACCCAATGAAATCTATATTGATGATCAAATTGTTCAGGCGCAGTTGAACAGACGCGGATTTATTCCTTACGAAATTCAAGGCGGTAAATATGGTGTTAAATACTATATTGGTGCTTATCCCAATGAAAAAATGGCCCAAAAAATTGCGAACCAACTGTCCTCTGATGGGTTTAATGTTCGGGTTGAAAAACGATCCATCGAACGTCGCGCTGAAATGGCAAAAGATTTACCCTATGTCTTTTTGATCAGTGCATATCCAGATGCTAAAAAAGCATTTGAGGTTGCCAGCTCGTTTCGCAAGAAAGGCGACCCAACGTTTACATCCTATAGAGATGTCCCGGGTTCTGATGATGACTATGAAATTTACTATGGGTATTATCAAACATCTGAACAAACCCGTCCGGTTTCTGAAATGCTTGCAAAAAGACGTTTTCGTCAAATCGAACTGCAACGAAAACCATATGCCATTTGTGCGGGAATTTTTGACCAAAAAAGCGATTTTACACAAATGGAATCAGACCTGGCAGGAAAAGGGTATCTCAGTTACTCAATTCCAGTATTTGACAAGCCTGATCAGGTGAACGTTTTTGTGGGGGCATTTGAAACCAACGCAGAAGCTCAAGCCTGTTTGAACAAGATGAAAGCCGATGGCTTTTTACCGGCCATTGCCATTCGTTCTGAAAAACGAACCGGTGAAACCATTGTTCAGCCCTATCCTGCTTTTATCGATTCCGACCAGGATGGCGTATCAGATGCAAAAGATAAGTGTTCAAAGACACCACCCAAAACACCGGTTAACACTGAGGGGTGTCCGAAACAAACATCCGGTATGCCTTTAAATAAACGTACCAGTTATCCCTACACCATTCAGGTCAGTGAATACCCCGATAAAATGAAAGCGTTTGAAGTCATTCAAAAATTCAGGGAAAAAGGCGACCCCATGTATATGTCATACATGCCAATGCCTCAACTGGCTGAATCTTATGGGATCTTTTTTGGATATTACCAGACCTTTGAAGATGTTCAAAATATTGCCATTCAATTGAAAAAAAGACTGTTTCGGCGCGTAGATATTTTAAAAATGCCATATGTTATTGAACTAAGTACCACAGATAATGAAAACGCGCTAAAAGCTTTGGAAATGAAACTATATGACCGTGGATATGCCCCGTATCGATTATTTGAGCGCGCTGGTCAAAATACCATACAGGTATTGATTGGCGCTTACAAAACTCAAAATGGCGCACAGACCTTCAAAAAAATCCTTGAATCAGAAGGCTTTAAGCCAACGATCATCGAACGTGCGGGCGCACCGGCATCAATGCCAGGGATACCATTGAAATCATTTAAGGATGCGGACAAGGATGGTGTATCTGATGATGCTGATAAATGTCCTGGAACAAAAGATGGAGAACGGGTCAATCAGGAGGGATGCTCCATTCCACAAATCAGTGGAGAAGAAAATCGTTCATCAATTTTTTCACCGTTGTTTTCATCCAAAGGATCAACGGATGATGTATATCCATATACCATACGGGTCAGTTCATATATGGATCGGGAAGCAGCCAATCAGGTAGCGATTAAATTCAGGCAAAAAGGAGATTCCATGTATGTCTCTTATGCCCAGACAAAAGATGGCAGCCCGATCCATGATGTTTTTTTTGGGTTTTATCGAAATTTCGAGGAAGCACAAATGGCAGCACTGGCACTTGAACGTCGGCGGTTTAAAAATATTGAAATGATTCAAATGCCCTATACTGTTCAAGTGGGTCTTTTTGATTCTTACACTGCGCTGGTTAAAAAAGAAAATGAGCTCATGGAAAAAGGATATTTGACATACAGTATTCCAGACCGAAAAGACAACAGCAACATTCGATTGCTCGTGGGAGCATATCCCACGAGAAAAGCAGCCGAAATGATTGTTGATGAGCTTGAAGGCAATGGATTTCAGCCAATCATTACCAAACGCTAATGATAAAGGTTTTTATAACGTAAAACTATGGCCACAAAATTCAGTTGGCCTAAATCTTGCCTTGTTCAGTTAAGGCTATAGTCGTCAGGCAAAGCAAACCAAAGCAAACCCGCATGCAGACTTTGGTTCCCACTCTCAAGTGTGG
>PEAL01000537.1 GCA_002753725.1 Deltaproteobacteria bacterium | reverse complement strand
GGACTCCAATCTAAAATGGGGAACTTATTTTTCGAGTATTCCTAAGGAACTCCCAAAGCTAAAGCTTTGGGACTCCACACATGGGAAAGTTATTTAATTTTATTCTACTTGATAATTATTGTTTTTTGTAATATGTCACCATCTACTTAATTCAGGTAAGAAACCTGAGCCCTACTTAAAAAAATTATTAAAAAATCAAACCGCATACGAAAATGGTATTATGAAAATACTATAACTTCATGCGGTTTTTGTATTTATGGAGGATATTTTGAAAAAAGCTTGTATTATTAAAGTGTTAATCGTTTTCAGCATGATCATTCAATCAGGGATAGCAATGGCTCACTTTGGTATGGTCATTCCATCAGATACGATGGTGATGCAGGGAGAAAACAAGACCGTTAGCTTAAAACTTTCCTTTTCTCATCCTTTTGAGATGGTCGGAATGCCTCTTGTTTCCCCCAAAGCCTTTGGTGTGGTGTTGAATGGAAAATCCAGCACACTTCTTGGAGCGTTACAGCAAACAAAGATTATGGATCAATCATCCTGGTCCATTGATTACACAGTGAAAAGACCCGGTGTGTATATTTTTTTTATGGAACCTGAACCATACTGGGAGCCTGCTGAAGACTGTTTTATTGTTCACCATACAAAAACGGTTGTGACGGCTTTTGGTGATGATGAAGGATGGGATGCTGAAATTGGGCTGAAAACGGAAATTATTCCCCTTTCAAAACCATTTGGGCTTTATGCTGGAAACGTATTCCAGGGCATTGTAAAACTCAATGGGAAGGGGGTTCCCTATGCTGAAGTTGAGGTGGAATACTATAACGAATCCAAGAAATATCATGCGCCAACCGATTATATGGTAACGCAGACGATCAAGGCGGATCAAAATGGTCTATTTTCCTATGCCGCGCCGCTGTCAGGTTGGTGGGGATTTGCTGCTTTGAATGAGGCGGATTACAAAATTAAGCATGAGGGGGTTGATAAAAATGTAGAGATTGGAGCGGTTATCTGGGTTAAATTTCATGATTGGCAAATAAAATAATTTTAAAGAGGGTTCACATATTCAAAAAAAGTGAACCCTTCTCCCACAAAATTTATAGGAGTTTTGATGCATATATCTGAAGGTGTTTTATCCGCTCCTGTTCTTTTCAGCGGGGGATTGCTTGCGGTGGCAGGAACGGCAATTGGTCTAAAAAAGTTGGATTATGACAGGATCGCTCAAGTCAGTATCCTTTCATCTGCTTTTTTTGTTGCTTCACTCATTCATGTCAATATAGGACCGTCAAGTGTCCATTTGATTCTAAACGGAATTGTTGGTCTTTTACTGGGGTGGGCAGCATTTCCTGCTATTCTGGTAGCACTGACACTTCAATCGCTGTTTTTTCAGTTTGGCGGAATCACTGCTCTTGGGATGAATACTGTCAACATGGCAATGCCTGCGGTACTTTGCTATTATTTGTTGGGCCCGCTTATAAAAAAGAATCATACCACAGCAATGGCTGCATCTTTTGCCTGTGGTTTTTTGTCTGTTTTCGGGTCAGCAGTATTACTGGGGCTTTCCTTAATTTTCACAGAAGAAAATTTTTGGGAGGTCTCGACACTCATTGTTCTCGCAAATCTTCCGGTGATGATGATCGAGGGGCTGATCACTGCTTTTTGTGTGAGTTTTTTTAAAAAAGTTCATCCTGTATTGTTAGGAACCAACGACCGATAGAAAAATCCTACCAGACTGTTAACCTTTCGGACGCATTCCTAAAAAACAGGTCCATTGTTTCGGGGATTTGTTGTAAGAGAGTCGTGAGTTCTCTAAATTTTATTGACAAGGCATTATCAATGGAATATTATACAAAATTTTTAAAGAGGGCTTTGACAAAGCAACAATAACCTCTTTTTTTCAACAATAAATTTCAATAATGACTTAACCATGCTTGTAAATATCAACCCGGAAACGCCCCAAGCCCGTCAGTTAGAAGTAATCGTGTCCATTCTGAAACAGGGGGGCATCATTGCTTATCCCACAGATACCTTCTATGGAATCGGGTGTGATATCATGAATAAAAAGGCCATTCAAAAAATCTATAGAATCAAACAGCGATCCGAACAAAAACCGTTTAGTTTTATATGTTCCAGTTTAAAAAATATCAGCGATTATGCAAAGGTATCCAATTATTCATATAAGACCATGAGGCGGTTACTGCCTGGACCTTATACCTTTATTTTAAGTGGTTCTCGCATGGTGCCTAAAATAATGCTGACCCGTAGAAAAACAGCGGGTATTCGTGTACCTGATCATCCTATTTGTATTGCGCTTGTTGAAATGCTTGGAAATCCAATTTTGAATACCAGTGCGACAGGGTTAAAAAATACAGTCTTTTCAGATGCATCCCTGATTCATGACCATTTCAAGAATCAACTGGATGCTGTTATTGATGGTGGAATGGTTCCAGATCAACCATCCAGTGTTATTTCATTGATTGATGATCAACCAGAAATTATTCGTCGGGGAGCCGGCGATGTCAGTATATTTGAATAAATCAGGTTCCTTTGTCCGCTTTGATACTCATCGGACAAGGAGAACGAAAGGAGAACCAGACGTTGGCAAATCATAAGTCTGCACTGAAACGTGCAAAACAAAATACGCTGCAACAGGGACGAAACAAATCAGAAAAAACCCGTATGAAAAATACGATAAAAAAAGTTTTGTCGGCTGTTGAAGAAAAATCCAAAGAAACAGCCTCTGCAGCTTTAACAGCAGCACAATCTATTATTGACAAAGCATCCAAACGCGGTGTCATCCATAAAAATGCTGCTTCCAGAAAAATCTCTCGCCTGAAGCTTAAGATCAATCAGCTTGCTTAACCATTGTGATTTAAAGCGCATTGAATTTTTATTAATTGATTTAATACGCTTTAAATCATCCATCTTGAGAATCCCCCCATTTTTTCACACAAGTTCAAGGTTTCGATGAATACTGGAGTCCCAAAGCTTTTGACTTGGGACTCACAGAAAAACAACGCATTGAAAATCTAAGGAACTCCTAAAGCTAAAGCTTTGGGACTTCACCCAAAGGACTTCAAATGGGAAAGTTATTTAATCGTGGTTCCTTAGCTCCTTATAAATTATCCTTAAAAATTGGAAATATAAAACCCTCACTTGCTTTTTTTTTAGACTTCCATTATTATTTTTATTTGTATTTGATCAAAAGACACATAACAAAAATAAACAAACTTTAATAAATTGATAAATTTTGTGAAACTCCTTATTGAAAATATAGAAAAAACGTTTTCTTTCCCTGATAAAACAACTGTCCCTGTTCT
>PEAL01000086.1 GCA_002753725.1 Deltaproteobacteria bacterium | reverse complement strand
TCAATAATGACAGCATGTTGGGGATATGGACAATCCAGTTTTAGCTCAACGAAAACCGGACAGACCTCATTTGACAGCGTACTCAGTTCGTTTTGATATTCTGAAAGTTTAGCCCCCCATTTTAATTGTTTATCAAAAAGCGCTATATTTTTTTTTTCAAGCATATTTCGGATTTCAAGCATTTCAGCATCATGGCCACCGAGGAAAAAAATATCTTTCATTTTAGGTGATTATCTCCTTTATTCTTGATTAAAAATCGTCATACCCTCTTTCATCTTGATCTAAAGGCATGATTTCATTTGGCATATCCCAAGTAATTTGAGGTGTTGAATGTTGGTTGTCAGAGGCGGGGTTATCCATGTCCCATGTGCTGTGGCTGGTCTTTTTTGCACAGGCATCATCGCATAATTTAAATTTACTGATTTGTTCTTTCAATTCACGGGAAAGCGTTTTTAGTTGAACAGCAGCACCGGCAGTTTCCTGACTTCGTGTACTCATATTTTCTGTTGCCGCGCTGATTTGTCCCATGCCATCGTTTAATTGACTCATGGCAACCGCTTGTTCTTTGCTGGCAACATTGATATCTTCAACCAGATCCCGAACTTTTACAATGTTTTCAACAATTTTTTCAAGGGATTCACCCGTTCTTTCGGCAATGTTTACGCCTTCATTAACTTTTTTATTGGATGTGGCTATTAATTCTGCGGTTTCTTTGACGGCTTGAGCACTTCTTCCAGCAAGATTTCTGACTTCCTGAGCGATCACCGCAAAACTTTTTCCAAACTGACCGGCTCGAACCGCTTCAACAGTTGCATTCAATGCTAGAATATTGGTCTGAGATGCAATTTCATTGATCACATTGATTACTTTTGAAATATTTTGTGATGATTTATGAATTTCCTCCATGGATAAAATCATTTGCGTCATTTCTTCTTTACCAGAAATCGCTGCTTGAACACTGTCATCTGCCAATTGGTTGGCTTTTGCGGCATTGTCTGCATTTAAATTGATTTGTTGGTCGGTTTCATGAATACTGGCGGAAATTTGTTCCACAGATGCAGCCTGTTCCTGGGATCCCTCAGATAAACTCTGGCTGAAGGATGCCAGTTGAGATGATGATGCTGCCACATCGTCCGTGGCATCACCAACCTGTTTGAGAATATTGTTAAAAGAAGTCAGTACATTATTGATTGAATTTTTCATCATGGCATGGTCGCCCTGGTAATCTCCTTCCATGCGAATAGACAAATTGCCCCCTGCCATTTGCTTGAGAATGTGTTGGGACTCATTCAATGGTTTCAAAAATGCTTCAACAATACCGTTGGCATTTTGAATCAGTTCAGCATAAGATCCTGTAAATCGTTTGCTATCACCACGAATATCAAGCTCACCAGCGCTGACCGCCACAATGAGTTTTTTTATTTCAGCATTGATTTCTTTCTCGCCAGTGATATCAAGAACATATTTGACAGCACCAATAACTTCTCCTTGATTGTCTTTTACCGGAAAACCTGTATATCGAATGGGCCGATTCATTGTATCCGGTTGAACAATGGTTTCACTGGTAAAAATAGCATCCTGTTTCATGGCTTTGAGCAACATACAGTCATCGGTCATGCAATGCTCAGAAGCATAAAATTCATAACATTTTTTTCCGGTCATCTCCTCGGGTGTTTTGCCAACCAGCCGCGCGCCTTCCTGATTGATACTGAGAATGGTAAAATCCTTATCAACCTCAATCACCGGTGTCGGCAGACGATCCAGATTATTCATAAGTTTTTGCTGGGTTCCCATCATATCAATCAGGATATTATTGAGCGCTTCAGCCATCTGGCCCATTTCATCTTTTTGATTGATATTCAAGGGTTTTGAAATATCTCCTTTGGAAACCTTTCCTGCAAAATCGACAACTTTAATAATGGGTTTGATGATAATACGCGCCAGGAAAATGCCCATTGTAAACCCTAACAGTATGGCCAGAATACCAATGGAAAGCATCCATTTTCCGGTTTTGCGAACTTTTCGCTCAACATCATGGCTAAAACGCTCCATTTCATCCCAACCGGAAGCTGCAACATCTTTAGACAATTGAACAATTTTGGGTGCCAGAGGCAGGATTGTTTTATTAATTTCATCATCCATTTTCAAAATAACAGCGGCTAATCCTTCAAAAGAATCCAAATAATCTTCAATCTTGTAGACCAGTTTTTCATCTTCCTTGATATTTTTATTTTGTATATCTTCAAGAATACTGTTTAAAATGGATACAGCAAGGTTTAACTGGTCAGGCTGCCGATCCAGTAAAAAACTGTTTACTTCCAGTTCTGCTTTGATAAATCGCTTGAGTGCTTTTAATGAGCTATCCAGAACGTCCAGTTGAAAAGATTCTTGAAGTTGAAGAACGATATCGTTCAGCTTGGCTTCGATGACTTTTCCAGCCTTAAACAGTTCCTTTTTGGTATTATTGCCCGCTGTAATTCGAATGGCCACTTTATTAAACTTGTCAATAAATTCACGGCAGGTATCCTCAATTTGTCTGAGTTGGGCCACCTGATCTGCTTTTTTAATCTTTTTTTTCGCCTCATCCAGTAGCTCGTTGACTTTTTCAATATGTTTGTGAGCGCGTTTAAGATCTTTGTCTTTGTTTAAATACAAAAATTTTTCCACAGAGGTTCTCATGGCAAGGACTTCAGATCGGATATCATTGGCAACAATAACCCCTCTGGCGACTTCATCTTTCAAGTATTTCAACCGGTTTCCCAGCGAAACAAATTGAATAAACGATATGACAACAACAACTAAAATTAAAAATGTGATAATCAGGTAACCAGAAAGAATCTTGGCTCTTAATGTCAACTGCATCATGAAAGGCTCCTTTTGATCGGACTGAAAAAGGCTATGGATTATTATAGGAAATGCCTATAGATTTGACATTTCTGAAAAAAAACAATATTTTTGAGCAAAATTCATGCCATGTATATGATTGCCAGTCGATTAAGCCAGGGAAGATTTTCCAGTAAAGCATGAATTTACAGAATATATTATATCCCTATCAAGGCATAATCTGAAAATCATTGAGGGTCAAGTGTAAAAGCAAATATATGTCTTTGAAATACGTTATATAAGAGTTGCTTTTTCAATACCAGCCATTCTTGCTCACATCCTTATTTTCTTGTTACAGTGAATCGCTGTCAACACGGCTCTCCAAAGCTGCAATTTCTGGATTGATTTTCCAGGTGTACAGCGGGGAAAACAAATAAATTAAATGAACAAATAAATTAAAATGTCCGAAAAAGGGAGTAAATACTGAAAAGACATTCATTAAAAACAATGTTCGGGTGAATAACGGGTGTCGTCCCCCAAACCGCCCCATGTGCATATATCGAATGGGATAGACATTCATTAGTATTGCCACAATCAATGTCAGTCCAAAACAAAAATATCCCCAGAAAACAGCCTCTGAGCATCCCAAATTTTGACTCTGTTGAAACATGATCATGGGCGCAGTAATCAATAAAGCGGCTGCTGGCGTGGGCAAACCTTTGAAAAAACCAGGAATGGGGTTGGTGTCAATGGTAAAGAAGATTAAACGAACAATGCCCATTACTGCATAACTGACTGCTAACCATCCATAAGGTAAACTTTGCATGGAATCAAGAAGGCAATTATCAAAAAGATCATAAAAAATAAGCGCCGGCGCAATACAAAAACTGACAGCATCGGCAATATCATCCAGAATACCACCAAATGTCGCTTTTCGGCGATCCCCATTTTCTAAAGGTGGTTCGGAAACACCTAATTTTCGAGCCACAGCACCATCAAGTCGGTCAAAAATTGCTGCACCGATCAAAATCATATAGGCTTCCCGAATACGTCCGCTATAAGCAAAAAAGACAGATAACACGCCCATCATGGCATTCATCAAGGTCAGAGCATTGGGGAAAATAGACAAAATTCGTCGCCGCAAGAGTTCGTCATCCATACAAATTTCATCCAGGCAATCTGTACCATACCGTCGGCAATATGCTGCGATCGAACCCAGGTTGATCACAAAAAAAGAAATTTCAATAAAAAACAACAACCGTAATGGAATATTTCCCAACCATGAAATCCAGAAATAAATGGGTGATGGCGGTCCTTCAGGAACATAAAACGCATGGGCATATAAAATAGCAGCGACAGGTGCAGCAGCCAACGTTCGAAGGCGTGACATCTCTGTCATTTCTTCTTCAGCGCCTTTTTTCAATGCAAAGCTTTTCATAAAATGCGCAAAATTTTCTCTCATCAAAACAGTCACACAAAGGATCAGGACAAAAACCACATGCAACAGTTCTGCCCGGCTATTGGTATAAGAAACAAAATGAAATCGCCACATCATTCCCACAGAAATAACCGGAAAGATAATTGCAAACACGATCTTATTCATCATTCGCTCTGCAATATGTGCCAGTTTATAATGTGGCGCAAATCGTGCGGCAAACCAGCCGTCGACCAAATCGATGACAACAGATAAAATCAAAGAGGTTACACCCAGTATATAAAAAATTGGATTTTTGGATATAATGGTTGCAATGGCCCAAATCATACCAAAGAATGCCAGTGGAGGACGTCCAAAGATTAATATGCCTGTAAGGGCTTTGGGTATATTTTGTTGCATGAGGTGATCCTTATTTCATATTTTTTTTAAGGTTGTTATGCTTGATCATTAAGTTTTTTCCCACTTGAAATGGCCAGCAAAAGCGTCGAACCATCGTGTGTTTCTATTGTTTGACATAGAGTGCGTGTCAAGAACTAAAAACTCGAATTTTCTAATTTAGATGCTTAATAAAAACTTGTCAAGAGAACAGATGAAGGTTATACAGATGCAACATCTATTGATTGACAGTTCTGGTAAAATGACAACATATTCAATAAAGGAGAAAACAATGTTAAAGACCCGTATCACAGAATTGTTTGGCATCGAACGTCCGATTATTCAAGGCGGTCTGATGTGGATAGCAAGGGCCGAATTGGTGTCTGCTGTTGCCAATGCTGGCGGCATCGGTTTTATGACAGCACTGACTTTTCAGAATCCTGAAGATTTTCGCGCTGAAATTCGAAAATGTAGACATCTGACCCATCGACCCTTTGGTGTCAACCTTACCTTTTTACCCACCTTGCGACCGCCGGATTATCCATCCTATATAAACGTTTGTATTGAAGAAGGAATTCGTTTCATTGAAACAGCCGGAAGAAATCCTGAACCCTATATGGAACAAATCAAATCTGCTGATATCTGTGTACTTCACAAATGTACATCTGTCCGACATGCTATCAAGGCTGAGGCCATCGGTTGCGATGCTGTCAGCATTGATGGATTTGAGGCTGCAGGGCATCCGGGAGAAGATGATGTCACCTCTTTAATTCTGATTCCATTGACAAGAGATGCTGTCAAAATACCGATTATTGCCTCAGGTGGATTTTCAAATGGTCGAAGTCTTGTTGCAGCCCTGGGCCTTGGCGCTGATGGCATGAGCATGGGAAGTCGTTTTGTGGCAACTCTGGAAGCACCTGTTCATGACAATATTAAAAGGGCGCTGGTGTCTCACAAAGAAACCGACACCCGATTGATTATGCGAACATTGCGAAACACTGAGCGCGTTTTACACAACGCTGCTGTTGACAAAGTTCTGGACATTGAAAGCAAAGGAAATACCAAAATAGACGATGTCATCCCTTATGTTTCCGGACTTGTGGGAAAAGAAATGTTGAGCAATGGAGATATGGAAAAAGGGATTCTGGCTGCCGGTCAAAGTATTGGCCTTATTAATGATATTCCTTCCTGCAAAACGTTATTGGACCGCATCATGGATGAAGCTGAAACGGTTATTCGGGAAAAATTTTCACAGTTATTCATCGTTTCCTGAGCGTGGTTTTTCAAAACCGATAACAAATGTAAGCAGTGATGGGATCACAAACAGTGTAAAAACGGTCGAAACCGCCAGCCCCCCCAGCAATACACTTCCTAACCCCCTGTATAGCTCGCTGCCAGCGCCTGTTGAGATTACAAGGGGCAGCATGCCAAACAGACTGGTTGTGGTACTCATAAAAATGGGCCGAATTCTTGTTTTTACCGATTCAATCACTGCATCGACACCTAAAAACCCCTCGTATCTAACGTTGTTCAGGGATTGATAAACGATCAATATGGCATTGTTGACCACTGTACCCACAAGAATGATAAATCCCAGCATGGTTACAATATCAAACGGTTGAGGGGCAACAAATCGATCAACCAGCCGAAGGCCCAGGAACCCTCCAGCAGCGGCCAGGGGGACACTAAACAATATAATAAAAGGATAAAAAAAGTTTTCAAACAAAGCTGACATCAATAAATAGATAATGACAACAGCCATGAGTAAATTCCATTGAATGGACTGCCTGGCTTCAGTCAATTTATCTGCATTTCCACCCACCCTGACATTTGTTCCTTTCAGTGAACCCTCTTTTTGCAATTGATTGATTTCATTTTCAATAAGTTCCATTGCTTCTTGAAGTGCCAATTCCTGTGGGGGGGTCACTTCCAACTTGATGGTTCGTTTTCTTTCTAAATGATTAATTTGCATCATGCCCTGATCATAATTAAGCTCAGCAATATCTCCAATGCGGATAAGGTTTCCAAATTGATTGGCAATGACACTGTCTTTAATGTCTTCAGGTATACTGACATCCGATTGATCACTTCTTAAAACCAGGTCCATTTTTTTTCCTGTTTCTGGTTTATACTCTCCGATTTTTCTTCCATCCATAATAACATCAATATAAAAGCCCAGTTCCTGTTCTGTAATCCCATTGGCAAGGGTTTTGGATCGATTGGGTATAAAGTTTGCCTCAGGATAGGAATTCTCCAGCGATGGCACAGGACGAACTTGCGCTTGATTCATTGTTTTTTTGATGTTCCCAAATAATGTTCTTGAAACATTGATTATGGTATCAACATTTTCTCCAGAGATGTTCACATCAACGGTTCTGCCTCTTCCAATTCTGTTTTGAAAGATGCCTGCCTGAATACTGACACCAAAAATACCAGGGATGGAATTAATAATTCTGTTAAACAAGGGGATCATTTTGCTGGCCTCGGTTTCATGCTCACTGATACCGCCAAACAATGTGATATAGCCACCAGCAACATAAAATATATTTTGTATTCGAGGAATCCCCTCTTTATAATCTTCTTCAAAGTAGGGTTTGGTGACTTTAAAAATATGATCCCCAATGGCCTGCCTTTTATTAATGGAATAACCAGGGGGGGGAATTAAAATGTTTAATATCAGATTACGATTGCCCTGTGGCAGGTACTCTGCTTTTGGCATCAGTTGATAGGTTGAAAAGACAGCAATTCCAGTCAACACTACGATGGTGATTATTCGTGTCAGGGCGTTTTTTAATGTCATGCGTGAAACCGCCATGATACAATTTGAAAAAAAGGTGCCAATACTTCCGATAAATGGCAGCCGTAATCGGTCTGTTCTGGAAAGCAGATATAATTTATGGGTGAGTGTTGGAATAACTGAAACAGAAACAATCAGACTGAGAATAATGGCAAAGGTGATAGCAATGGCGATATCTCTGAAAAGCTGTCCGGCTTCTTCCTGAATGAAAAGAATGGGTAAAAACACGGCAACCGTTGTAATTGTTGAAGCAAGAACAGCCCCCCAGACTTCTTGTGCGCCTTCATAAGATGCCTTAAAAGCACTTTTACCCATTTTCCTGTGACGATCGATATTTTCCAGCACAACAATGGCATTATCAACCAACATCCCCACAGCAAAAGAAATTCCGGCCAGGCTGACAACATTGAAACTTCTTTGAAACAACCACATAAATAAAAACGTTCCAATGACAGATATGGGAATCGCAATGGCTGTTGCCAGTGTTGACGAAAAACTTCTCAAGTAGATAATCAGTACAGCAAAAGCCAGCAATCCACCGATAACAACATTTTGTTGAACAAGGCTGATGGCTTTATTGATATAAGGGGTTTGATCATGAACCCAGTCAAGATACAGATCATGTTCTTGCAGAAGGCCTTTATTTAATGATTCAACCACCTTTCGCATATTGTCTGTTAGTTGAATAACGTTTGCCCCCTGCTCTTTACGAATACCAACAACAATGACCTGAACGCCATTGTGCATGACAGCGACATCATTGGTAGCATATCCATATCGACTGGATGCAACATCTCTTAAATACACCCGTCGAATACCATCATCTTTTAAAAGAATATCAAGAGGTTCATCCATATTTTGATATTCACTGACCGTTCGGATTCTGTAATTATTCTTATCCAGAGCAAGAATACCTGCGGAGACATTTGAATTTGATGATTTGATTCTGTTGATCACCTCACTGATGGTCATTTTAAATTTTGACAATTTAGCCGGTGAAATGACAATTTCCAGTTGTTTTTCAGTACCACCAAAAACGAATAACGATCCAACGCCCTGCACACGTTCCAAATATTGCCTGACTTCATTTTCAAAAAAGGTTCGAAAGGTCGTGATCTGGGATGATGGACCGATTTTATTTTTAAGCATCATCCAGATAACCGGGGAACTCTGCGCACCGGAGGCATCGATGATCGGTTTCTCAACATTGTCCGGATAACTGCGGACTTCATTCAACTTGTTTGAAACACGCAATAAGGCCGCATCAATGTCAATGCCTACATTAAATGTCAGAGTAACCTCACCCAGATCGTTGTAGCTCGAACTTTCCATCAAGACCAGTCCCTGAATCCCTTTTAACACTTCTTCCTGTTCTTCAATAATATCTTTTTCAATTTCATAAGGGCTTGCGCCTGGCCAGGTTGTTCTGACAGTAATTTGTGGCATTTCGACATCTGGTGTCAATTGAACCGGCAGATGACGCATGCCGACTAAACCAAAAAGAACAATCAATATGACGCCAACGGCAACTGAAACCGGTTTGTTTATTGAAAATTTAATAAAATCCAACGTTTTCTCCTATCAATTGTATTAATAATGATTAACAGATTATTGCGCAATCGTTCTAATAATTTCAATGGCCTGATCTGGCCTTAACCGGTCATTTCCTTCTGTTATCACAGGCAGATTAACCGTAATATCTGGATTATCAACCCCCATATATCGACCATCATAGGAAACAATGTTTACGGGCATGGACACCGCTTTTCCATCTTTTGCGGCATAAATCATGTCTTTTCCATTGAATCGAATCAACGCGTCTCGTTTGATCATTTTTAATTTCATTTTATTGCTGACAGGCACATTGACGGTTGCAGACATATTTTGGATGGCTTCTGAAAACCAGTTGATTGCAATTTTAACCTGAAACGTTTTACTTTTAATATCTGCAACAGGGACATAACTCTTTACAGTACCAATCATATGCTGATCAAGAGCGTTAATGTTGAGATGAATCGTATTTTGTGGATGAATATATTGAATTATTTCTTCAGGAACAGAAACATTGACAAAAATATCATCGATGGATGCAAAAATACATATGGCCATTCCGGGAGATAGCCATTCTCCTTTATTTTTCAAACGTTTTAGAACCAACCCTTTAAAAGGTGCTTTAATGGCACTTTTTTCTAACTCCAGGTTTAATTTTTCAATATTCATATTGATTTCCGCTTTTTTCTTTAATAATTCCTTGAAACTATAAGAAAGATCTTCATACATTTTTTCACTGGTCGCATCATTTTGAAAAAGGGTTTCATAACGGGTGAGATTTTTTTGGGTTTGATCGATCTGAATATCAATCTGGTCTTTTTGAATTCCGGCAATTTCAATATTTTTCATTATAAAATCAGTATTTAATCGAACTAAAATATTGCCTTCATTGACAACGTTGCCCTCAACAACATACTGGTTTGTAATTAAACCACTGCTTTCTGATGAAACCCCTGATATTTTGTCAAAATCGACAACACCAACAAATTCACACGTTTTAGCCAGTTCTTTTTCAAAGACTTTGGTAACAACAACCTTTGCAGGAGGGGGGTCTGCCATTGACAGGCTGGTAAATATGAGGAATAAAAATATAAATAAAATGAATGGGTTAATAGAAAAAACTTTTTTCATGAAAAAAACCTCCATAATGTATTTTTTTATGTAGAGCATGTCTTAGGAACCAAAATTTAATAACGTTCACCTGGTGGAGTCCCAAAGCTTTAGCTTTGGGAGTTACAGAAAAACAACGCATTGAAAAGCTAAGGAACTCCCAAAGCTAAAGCTTTAGGACTCCACCAAGGGACTTCAAATGGGAAAGTTATTTAATCGTGATTCCTTATCATTTTTGTTCGGGAATCACAATGGAATAACTTTTTCATTATGGCTACCGAATTTGATGAGCATATGTGAACCGGCCAACCTGAAAATAGTGTGGGACGTAAAATGACTGCACCATTTTTATGCATCGCCCTTTTAGGGTTAAAAAAATGTCCCCTTTTTTATAATGCGCCCTCCATTTAGCCCCCCCATCAACCCGCCTCAAAAATGGCATATATGTTGCTAAAATATTAACATTTTACAGTGAATTCACTGTAAATATCATTTTCGAATAATCCTTTTTATGTTAAGATCATTAATTTTTTGAATCAAAATAACGCTTCAATTGGGGTTGCCTGGCAATCCATAAATCAATCCATCGAAAGAGAAACCAAACAATGAAACGATTGATCCTTACAATTACAGTCTTTATGGCAATCCTTGGCCAACTATCTATGGCCAATGCAGGAAATATTCATCCTTCGGAAAAATATGCCTGGTCTGAAACCATCGGATGGCTCAATTTCAGCGCAAGGGATGATTCATCCGCACAGTTTATGGATACCTTTATGACCGGCTATGTCTGGGCTGAAAATATCGGTTGGATTTCTCTTTCAGCCAATGATAATGGCCCGTTTGAAAATAGTTCCCTCTATAACTGGGGGGTGAATGTCAACCCAAACAACGAGCTGTCAGGTTTTGCATGGAGCGAAAACGCTGGTTGGATTTCCTTGGCATCGGATGATCATCAGGTGACCTTTGATCCTGTCACCGGCACATTCAGTGGGTATGCCTGGGGTGAAACTATCGGTTACATCCATCTCTCCAATGCAGACAAGGGGTATGCGGTTTCCACTCCCAGACTTCGTTGCAATGATGTCACGGCTGCTGAACATCTGGGAGAAATGAAATTTATTGTCCAACTGGATGCCCCCATTACAAAGGATGTCACTGTTGACTATATCACCATCCACCAAACAGCCCTTCCCCTGTTTGATTATCTGACATCCGCCGGTACTGTGGAAATCCTTGCTGGCAATACACAACAAAATATTCATGTCACGCTTTTGGATGATGCTTTGTCAGAAAACACGGAAACCTTTGAACTTCAATTGAAAAATCCACAAAACGCCAGCCTTGAGACACATTCTTCCATCGGTCATATTGTGGACAATGAAACCCAGAGCATTATTATGGCATCCAGCAATGCCGGCGGAGAAATTATTCCTTCGGGCGAAATTCCGATTCTCAAGGGAGAAAGCCAACGCTTTTATTTTGAACCCAAAGATGAATACCATCTTCAAAGCATTCTCATCAATGATACAGCCCTGCCAACATTGCCGGAAAATGAATATACGTTTTTCAATGTTCAGGACGATCAAACCATCGAAGCGGTGTATGAAATCAATCAATACCTTCTGCGGGTGACCACAGAATCCAATGGGGCTGTTATCTATAATGGTGAAGACATTGCGCCGGAAAAACTGTTCTCAGCAGCATCCGGTACAAAACATGTGTTTCAGTTTTATCCATCAGCCAATTATCATGTGGCCAATGTGCTGGTCGATGGTCTGGCCATTGGCCCTCTTGAAGAATATGTCATTGACAGCTTAAAAAAAACAAGCACCATTCATGTGATTTTTGAAATCAACCGCTATACCATCCAGGCCACCACCAATGGTTATGGAACCATCAGCCCGGAAAAAGCGGTGATTGATCACGGCCAAACCCAAACCTTTGTCATGAAATCTCTGATGAGCAATTATCAGGTTGCCGATGTTTTAGTGGATGGTCAATCGGTGGGCCCCCTGAATTATTACACCTTTGAATATGTGTCTGAACCGCATACCATTCATGTGAACTTTGAAAAAATTATTCATACTGTTCAAGTGGTTGTGGGGCGCGGGGGCACGGTGACACCCTCAGGTAATGTCTCTGTTGAAGATGATGGCAGCCAGTCCTTTTTAATCAAGCCCAAACGCGCCACCTATAGTGAATCCTGTGATATTGGCGACATTCTTATTGATGGCGAATCCATTGGGGCCAGTGAACATTATACTTTCAGAAATGTTGATCAGAACCATCGCATGGAAGCGGTCTTTTATTGTACCTTGCATGTGTGCGCTCAAAATTGTCTGTACAATTCCATTCAGGATGCCATTGATGGCAGTTATGAGGGGGATGTTATTCTTGTTCATCCTGGCACGTACAAGGAATCTCTTGACTTTAAAGGAAAAGCGGTTCAAGTCAAAGCCATGCCGGGAAGTCAGCGACCGGTCATCGATGCCGAAAAACGACGATCCGCCGTTCTGTTTAAAACCAATGAATCTGCCGATTCTGTTCTTTCAGGTTTTATGATTGAAAATGGCTATGCATCCAATGGCGGCGGAATCTTCATTGACAACGCCTCGCCTCTTATTGAAAATTGTATTATTCAGAACAATCACGCTCTGTTCCTGGGAGGCGGTCTTTATTTAACCAATGGTGCCGCTCCGGTGCTTGAAAATGTGTTCATCATGAACAACCAGAGCGATTCCCTGGGGGCTGGCCTGTTGCTTGAAAACGATGCAGAACCCCAACTGAAAAATGTTGTCATTGCTGATAATACTGCACCCAATGAAGGCCCGGGGATATATGTACGCGGGGCATCGGTTTCTCTTTACAATACAACGATTCATCGCAATCAACCCTATGATGAAAGTGCCTTGGTGGCAGAGGATAATGCCTGGGTTCTTGTTCAAAACAGCATTGTCTGGACCGATGAAATGGCTGACAGTGCCAATGCTATCAGTGTGATCAACAGCCATGTCAATATTACCTATTCCAATATTGAGCGTCAGTTCGGCGTTTATCCCGGCCTTGGCAATATAAATGTATCCCCGGTGATGAGTGATGCCTTCCATCTCAGCCCTACATCCCCATGTATTGATCGGGCGGCCTTGAGCAATGCGCCTGAACTGGATATTGAAAATGAAGTTCGATCTCTACCGGACATCGGCGCCGATGAATGGTATCCAGCATCACCCCTGGCAAATTTTTACCCCTCCATTTCTGAAGGCTATGCGCCTTTATATGTTCAGTTTGTTGATACCAGTGTATCAGATTTAACCATCACCCAATGGACTTGGGAGTTTGGCGACAATGCAAGGGTGATCAAAAATAAATCCGGTCATGAATACCATCAGTATAACGAACCTGGATGGTATACCGTTCAATTAACTGTGCTTGACAGTGATGGCAATCATGCCAAGCGAACCTGGCCCAGACTGATTCAGGTTAAACCCAGAAATACACCCTTTGAATTTACAGCCAGTAAAATCAATGCCTATTATCCGGCACAAATCACCTTTTCCCCGCATATTCCCAATAATATGGGGGTTGACCATTGGGAATGGTCGTTTGGTGATGGCAGCACCAGCACGCTGGCAACGCCGGTGCATGAATATTCAGTCACAGGTGTTTACGATGTATCCTTAAAGGTGATCAAAAGTGATGGCACCTCTGACAGTCGCACCCGATATCAGTATATTCATATTCTCAGCCGCAAACCTCAGGCCAATTTCTGGGCCAGCCCGGTGACAGGCAGCGCACCATTGAGCGTGCAGTTTTATGATACATCCTCGGCTCTGGATGAAATTTCTGCCAGAAACTGGACCTTTGGTGATCAAACCACCAGTTCCCAGACACAACCGGTTCATATGTATACCCAACCTGGGCTGTATACCGTTTCCTTGACCGTTCTTTCTGGAAATGAATTCGCAACTCGGACAGTTACCGATTATATTATGGTTCAAGAGGCAGGAACACCATTGACCGTTTGCACCCTTGAAAGCTGTTCATATACACGCATTCAGGATGCCATTGATGCGGCTGAAAAAGGGGCTGTCATTGTTGTGCAACCCGGGCGTTATTATGAAACCATTTCCTTTAAAGGAAAAGCGTTGACCGTGCGTTCTACCGAAGAGGACCCTTCCTATACGATCATCGATGCCAACAACAGCGGCCCGGTGGTTCGCTTTGACAATGGTGAACAGGCAGACAGTATTTTGGATGGTTTCACCCTTCAAAATGGATTTTTTGAAAATGGCGGGGGCATTCTGGTTCAGGAAAGTGCTGATGCCACTGTCAGCCGCCCCACCATCAAAAATTGCCTGATTATCAATAATACCGCCATTCAAGCCGGCGGTGGACTGGGTATCTTTCGTGGGGAACCCTATATTATCAATTGCGATATCAGAGAAAATTCAGCCAGACTGGGTGCAGGGATCAGCATGCAGTCTTTTTCAGCGCCTGACCTTCGAGATGTTCGGATAACAAACAATTCTGCCGAGGAAAGTGGTGGCGGACTGTTTATTCATACATCATCGCCCCTGTTGAGTCTCATGGAAATTACAAACAATCAGGCGGTCATGCGCGGTGGCGGAATTTATATTCTGGATGCTTTCCCCGGACAAATCACCAACCTGATCATTGCTGACAACCGGGCCAACGATGGCGGCGGAATGTATTTAAAAAATGTATCTTCTGCCTTTATCACCTTTTGCACCATTGCTGATAACAAAGCAAATCAATGGGGTGATGGTTTGTTTATGAGTCATTCCGGCCTGTTGGTTACCAATACCATTCTCTGGAATGGCGGGGATGAACTGTATCAGGAAGACCGCAATGATATCCGGATTAATTTTTCTGATGTGGGTTTATCCAATGATGCCATTTTTCCAGGAACACGCAATATCAATAAAAATCCACTGTTTGTCATCCCAGGAACCGATTATCATCTGGATGTGGCATCACCCTGTAAAAACAAGGCTGACAAACTGATGGCTCCGGCTTTAGATATTGATCATGATAATCGACCCATTGGCAATGGGTATGACATGGGTGCTGATGAGGCACTCAATGCGCCTCCGCAGGTGAATGATCAAACAGTTTACACGGATGAAGACCAACCCCTGTCCATTTTATTTCAGGCCGTGGATGAGGAAGCTGATTTGATTACCTTTGAAATTATTGATCAACCCACACGAGGCACATTGTCAGGAACCTTTCCCGATGTTCTTTACACGCCCAATCGTGATTTTAATGGCGCCGATCAGTTAACATTCAAAGCCAATGATGGCTTTTTGGATTCAAGCATTGCAACATTATATATTACGATTCAAGCGGTCAATGATCCGCCGGCTTTCAGCAAAGGCGAGGACAAGATTGTTCGTGAGGATTCCGGTGCGTATACCGATAAACAATGGGCCACAGATATGCGCTCCGGACCTGGCAATGAAACCCAGGATATGTTTTTCGTGGTATCGGTCAATAAACCCGCATTCTTTGACCAGTTGCCGGAAATCACTCCAGATGGGGATCTTCATTTTAAACCTGCGCCTGATGCCAATGGCGTGGCGGAAGTGACTGTTCGCCTGAAAGACAATGGCGGCACCGAACGTAATGGTGTTGATACCAGTGAACCCCAAATTTTAAGCATTCGTATTCTTCCAGTCAATGATCGTCCCTCATTTGTCATGGGCCAGGATCAAACGGTTCTGGAAGACGCAGGCAAAGTGCTGATTCCTCAATGGGCACAAGCGATCAAAATGGGACCTCCGGATGAATCCGTGCAAACCGGAACTTTTTATTTAACCCATACCACCCCTAATTTATTCAGCGTTCAACCGGCTGTGTCTGTCACAGGAGATCTCAGCTTTACTCCTGCACCCAATGCTTTTGGCCAGACCACCATTGAAGTGCTGTTAAGAGATAATGGCGGCACTGCCAATGGCGGTATCGATGGCAGCTATACGCCGGCAGTGTTTACGATCCGGATGATTCCCTCCAATGATGCACCCTCATTTGTCAAAGGAGACAATGTTCAGGTGGATGAAGATTCTGGCGAGCGAACCATTGCTGCATGGGCAACACAGATCGTTCCTGGCCCGCCCAATGAATACCAGCAGCAAGTCCAATTTTTTGTAGGATGCGATCAACCCAAACTGTTCAAACAATTGCCAACAGTATCAGCATCTGGAACCCTTCATTTTGAGCCTGCAGAAAATATCAGCGGTATGGCCATGGCCTGGTTGTATCTCAAAGATAATGGCGGCACAGATAATGCTGGTGTTGATCAAAGCGCATCTCAAAATTTTTCCATTCGCATTTCAGATACCAACGATCCCCCCTGGTTTACAGCCGGTGAAAATGTCAAAGTCACCGAGGATTCAGGGCAACACACCCTCATACACTGGGTTACAAAAATCAGTCCTGGAGCGGATGATGAAGCCGGTCAAACCCTTACATTCCTGGTCACCAATAATGCCCCACAACTGTTCACCATTCCACCCGCCATCACACCCGACGGCACTCTGACATTTCGTCTGGCTCCCGATGCTTCAGGGGTTGCACAACTGGATATTCAGCTCAGAGATAGTGGCGAGGAGAATAACACCAGTAGTATTGTTCAGCGCCAACTGACCATTCTTCCCATTAATGATGTCCCTTCTTTTATCAAAGGTGCGAGTATATCGGTCATGGAAGATGCCGGCATGCAGCGATACACAGGATGGGCAACGGACATTGAGGCAGGCCCCCCCGGAGAATCCGGTCAACATTTGATTTTTAAATTAACTGTTGTTGCTCAAGAGGGCCTGTCATTTGACAATCCACCGGAAATATCCTCAGATGGTCAATTGCGTTTTTCCGCCTATCCAAACAGCAATGGCAAGGCAAGCATAGAGGTTCGACTTCAAGATAATGGCGGAACCGCTAACAATGGTGTGGATACCAGTCCCTCCCAGACCTTTGAAATCGAAGTGGTGGCCATCAATGATGCACCCTCGTTTGTGATGGGTCCCAATCAGGTGGTGTTTGAGGATACAGCGTCGGAAGATGTTCCATTCTGGGCAACAGATATTCGTC
>PEAL01000005.1 GCA_002753725.1 Deltaproteobacteria bacterium | reverse complement strand
AACGCCATGGTCAGATACTTATTTTTCTTTTATGTTTGGTGGGTTGTTGAGAAAGATGGGGTGTAAAATCAGGCCTTATGAGCTTAAAAAAGGGACCACAGACAGGGTGATCAGTAAGAGTGTCACAATACTTGAAGATGCATTTCTCGGGAATCGATCAAAAGAGGATGCCATTTCTCAAATTGTTAATCATTTTGAATGGATTGATACCGAATATAAGGAAAGACCTCAGGTGGCAATTTTTGGAGATCTTTATGTCAGGGACAATCATGTAATGAATCAGAACTTGATTCATTACATTGAAGATCATGGCGGTGAGGTGATCACCACGCCCTACACTGAAATTGGTAAAATGATCGCTGAGATGTACTATAAAAAATGGTTCAATGAAGGGCTTTATTTCAATTTATTTTCAATTAAAGCGCTGGTATCGACAATGAAAATGCTTGAAAAAAAGTATTTTAAATATTTTGAACGGATTATTCGTGAGTCAGAACACGAATATAAGACACCGCCCGACCATATTCTTTCTGAATATAATGTGCTTGCTGAACATTCCGGTGAATCCATGGAAAATTTGCTTAAGGTGTATTACCTGACACAATATTATCCTGAAATTTCTCTGTTTGTCCAGGCAAGCCCGGCTTTTTGTTGTCCATCCATTGTCACCGAAGCCATGAAACAAGAAATTGAAAGGATAACATCGGTTCCCGTTGTTTCCATAACCTATGATGGGACCGGAGGCATTAAAAATGAAAATGTGATTCCATACCTTAAATTTCCGAGAGTCAAAAGGGTAATCAATGGATAGAGTGATGAGAAAAAAAAGCTCAATGATCATACAATCGTCTTTCGCTGGCGATAACAAGGAGAAACACATATGAAATTTCCTTATGGAATCAGTGATTTCAAAGAAATTGCGACACAAGGCTATTTTTACTGTGATCGCACACATATGATTCCTGTTATTGAGGATGCAGGAAAATCAATTCTATTCTTACGTCCTCGACGTTTCGGAAAAAGTCTTGTCCTTTCCATGCTTGAAAATTATTATGATGTTCTTAAAAAAGACCAGTTCGGCAAGATGTTTGGTCATTTAAAGATTGGAAAAAATCCAACCCCTTTGCGCAATCAATATTTTATCTTAAAACTGGATTTTTCATGCATCGGCGCTTATGGTTCAACAGATCAACTGCAACAGTTTATGATGGATCATATTAATGCCCGAGTAAACAGTTTTATAACGGATTACAAAGATTTTATTCAGGATCAGATAACTATCCATCCTCAAAATGGCCTGGCATCGATAAATTCTTTATTAGATGCTGTAAAACAAATAGACCGATCCATTTACCTGCTTATTGATGAATACGACAACTTTGCCAATGAATTGATGCTGAACAAAAAAAATTCAAACAAAGATGATCATACGGATGCATACACCTTATTTGTCAAAAAAGATGGCCCTTTAAAAACATTGTTCAAGGCCTTAAAAGCCGGAACAGGTGGCAATGGGTTTGATAGAACATTTATTACAGGGGTATCGCCAGTGGTAATGAGCGATATCACCAGTGGATACAATATTGCCAAAAATAAATACCTGGATCATCGTTTTCATCATTTGTGTGGTTTTACATCATCGGAAGTAAAAAACTGTCTTGAAAAAATTGTTGCAGACTGTTCAATGGAGCGTTCAGCGCTTGACACTGCTTCTGATCTGATGAAAACATATTACAATGGCTATCGATTTTCTGTAAAAGCCAGGGATTATTTATATAACCCAACGCTATGTTTATATTTTCTTGAAGAATTTCGAGATAATTGTGAATTCCCAAGAAAAATGCTGGATGAAAACCTGGCAGTGGATGATCAAAAAATTGAGTTTATTTCAGACCTGCCTATTGGCGAAAAAATTATCGCGAAACTCAGTCAGAAAAATGCCATTCTTGAAATTTCAGAACTAAAAGAACGTTTTGGCATTGCAGAACTCTTGAAAGACATGTCAAAGGATCAGCATTTTATCATATCTTATTTGTATTATATGGGTGCCCTGACATTGGGAGATGAAAGTATCAGTGGTGAGCTTTCATTAAAAATTCCTAATCTTGTAATCAAACCGCTATACATTGACCGAATCCGAAACATGCTGCTTTTTGACCCTTCCATTCGTGATGAGGGGCGTTTTGCTGCTAAAAAACTGTATCAAACAGGCGATATGCAGCCATTGTGTGATTTTATCGTCGATCATTATTTTAAAATCCTCAGCAATCGCGATTATGCCTGGGCCAATGAACTGACTGTAAAAACCGCATTTCTAACCCTTCTTTACAATGATATCCTGTATATCATGGACTCAGAAACTGAAATTGATCGCCATTATACCGATCTAACAATGATTATTCGACCGGATAAAAGACGATTTCAAATTTTTGATGTATTAATTGAATTTAAATATATCTCTCTAAAGGATGCAAAACTGACTGGAGAAGCTGCAAAAACAATAGATCAAACGGCTTTGGAAAATATGCCCTGCATAAAAACACGTATGGCAGAAGCAATTGGTCAGGCAAAACAATATTCTGATGGATTGAATAAAAAATATCCGGAATTACGCTTAAAGTCCTTTGCAGTGGTGGCCCTGGGATTTGATCGGATGTGCTGGAAACAAATGTCCAGTCTATCGCCTTAAAAAACAGATGTTATGTACTGTCTTAAGCCATAAAGCATACTCTTCCCCTGTAACTGAAATTTTCCATTTATCGGATGAAATGATAAAAAATTTTGCCCAACAAGTTCGGATAAAACCTCCGTTAATTCTGAGGCCTCAAACGTTGCATTGCTAACCAAGGATTCAAGGTCAGACATAATAAAGGTTTCGTTTTTTTCAATCCGTTGGAAAATGTGTTTAAATAACCATTGTTTATTTTTATAAAAACCTGCGTAGTTATGAAATTCGCCGCAACAAAGGGCAATTCGATTGTGTATGATTTCTAATACCTGAGCATCGGTAACCTTCCCTGACGTTGCCACGGATAAAAGTTCACCCAATATGTTCGAAATTTCCCACATGCTCCCACCAATATATTCCCAAATGATATTTACCTGCTGGTCTGAAAGTGTGTATGTAGAAATATTGTTTTCAAGATCAATATGTTTTAACCAATTTTTAGTGTCGTTTTCCGATAAATAATTAACCTCAAAAAAAACAGATGTTTTTTTTAATTTGCTGTCTTTATAGATCCTGTTCATAAAATATCCGTCACTACTTGCAATGATCACATGACATCGATGAGATTCTTTTGTCATGGCAACAAAAAAGTTGAACAATTCTTTCAGTAGCTGACGTTGACCATTCATATAAATATCCTCAAGTGCCTGAAGCTCATCAATGATAATAATGGGTCGAATACCTTTTTGATTAAGCTTTAAGAGTTCTTTATCCATCACAACAAAGGGGTCCAATTCTTTTTTGTTGAGACGGGTGATGATTTCTTTGGAAAGCTTAAATACTTTTACATTGTACTCCCGCTTTTTTTTGATATCGTTTTTTGACTGACGATAATCAATTTCAAAAAATGCCTGTATAAAATCCGTAAAATTTAAAATTAAAATTTTTCGTAAATTAAAGTGTTTGATTTCAAATTGTTTGCTGTTAAGGTCATTTTCAACAAACGTGTTTATAAGTGTTGTTTTACCGCTGCTTTTTGGTCCATAAATAAAAAGAATTTCGTTGGGTTCACGAGACACCCAATTCAATAAATATTTTGATTCCTTTTGTCGATTAATAAATGCAACGTGCTGTGTATACTGTATTTTTTTATCCATACATCATCCCTTGCTTTCAATGCGTTGTTTTTGGGAGTCCAGGGTAGTGCAGTATTCCTTCCCTCTTTTAAAAGTCCTGAATATCACTTTTTTCCACAGTGATGTTCCCTTTTCCCTGTGTCAAAACAAACAGTCCTTGTTCCAGTGCCATTTCTTTGATTTCTGAAGGAAACGCCATACCTGCTATCGCTCCATAGAGGATATAATTTTTTTTATCGGGAAATAATTTGCGAAACATAGGAAGTTTTTTTTCCTTGAATTTTTTAATATCATTGGGATGAACTTTGTATTTTGTCTCAACAATGACAATGACAGTGGAATTGGTTAATACAATATCGTACTCACCCTTCATGTTTTGTCTACGATTTATTCTTTCTACATTGGGTTCAATGAAATCAAAGGTAAAACGATCAAGTTTCATCGTTTTAGCCAGGGTATTATAAAAAAAAGATTCCGCTACAGCACCGTTATTTTTTCCCACATTGCCTACGTAATCTTTTAAGTCGCTAAATTTTTCTCTGAGATGTTTATCGGTTTCTTTCATTTGTCGATCGGTTTCTTTCATTTGTCGATCGGTTTCTTTTATTTGCATAGTCAGTTCTTGTTGACTTTTTCTAAGTGACTGAATATCTTTTAAGTTCTTAGTCTGCAGAATCGAATTCTCACGTTGAATTTTTTTAATTGCTTGAATATCTTTTAAGCCCTTCGTATGCAGAATCGAATTCTCACGTTGAATTTTTTTAATTGCTTGAATATCTTTTAAGCCCTTCGTATGCAGAATCGAATTCTCACGTTGAATTTTTTTAATTGCTTGAATATCTTTTAAGTTCTTAGCGTGCTGAATCGAATTTTCATTTAGAATAGACCAAATTTTTTCAATTGTTTCTTTTGTATTCATTTGATTGTCCTTTGATTTTTTAATAATGATCCCTGAGGCATTTCATACCGGATTGCTCAATTTAATGTAGAAGAAACGTTTAGTCAATAAAATGTGACCGATATAAAAGGAACTGGAATTTCATGATTAAATTAAATACCGGCGCCTGCCTCTGATCCCAACTGCCCACAAGCCGCCATCACACGCCGCCCTTTTGAGGCGCGTTTTCGAACGTACAGTTTTCTTTCAATCAATCGATGGCAAAACCGGTTCAATGTTTCTGAAGATGGGGGTTTATATGAAATCCCCGGTCGGGCATTATAGGGGATGACATTAATACGAACACGTAAGGGGGCAACAAAATTTGCCAGTTGATCGGCGTGTTCATTTGAATCATTAACGTCCTTGATCAATACATACTCAATAAAGAGTATGCCTTTGGATTTAAGGGGATAATCTGCCAGGGCTGTTTGAAGGGAAGAAAGAGGAAATTTGCGATTAATGGGCATGAGTTGATCTCTCAAGGTGTCATTGGGCGCATTGATCGAGATTGCCAGATGAATGCTTTTGAGATCACTTGCAGACAGTTTTTGGATGCCAGGAACATGCCCGGCTGTTGAAAGGGTGATATATTTTTTCGGAAAATCAAATCCTCTGGGATCGGTCAACACATGAATGGCTTTGATAACAGGATCAAAATTGTCCAGCGGTTCTCCCATGCCCATGAAAACGATATTTCGGATGGGTATATTTTGTTGAAAAATAGCTGTATAAACCTGAGCAACAATTTCTTCTGTTGTCAAGTGTCGGATGAAACCCATCTGACCGGTTTGGCAAAAACGACATCCCATGCGACATCCTACCTGTGATGAGATACAAAGCGTATGATGGTAAGTCATAGGGATAATCACAGACTCAATGCAATGACCGTCTGGTAAACGGCTTGTCCATTTAATCACGCCATCATCCTGCTCTTGTTGAACCATGGGAAGGGTTAAAATTTCCAGTGCATCCATGATCTGGCAGGCCAAATTTCCGGATCTTATGAATTCTCTCGCATGGGATACATTCGACTGACCATGCAAAAAAATTTCGCGCATGATCGCAGCGGCATGATAGTCACCTTTACCAAATTGTGTTTTTAATTGTAGGGTGAGTTCTTCAAACGTTAGAGAGAGTATTGGAATTTTTTGTGCCATTGGGAGATATCGTTTTAAGAATTGCAAGCGTCATTTTGAATATGTCACTTGCAATTCTCAGGTTTATTTAAAAAAACCAAACAACCCTTTTTTTTTGGTTTGAGGAGCAAGAATATTGATAATTTTCGGTTGAAAGTGTTCTTTTTCCAGGAGCTTCCTGATATCATCGGCCTTTTTTAAACCCGCTTTTTCTATACGTTCTTTTGCACGGGTGAGTTCATCATCTATTTTGTCCTGTCGCATGTCATCCATAATCCCCTGGACTTCATCGATGTATCGTCTCATTTTACGGCCATCTGCTGCCATTTGGGACATTTCGCCAAGGGTTGGCTTTTTGGGATCATCGTCCGGGATGCTTCGGGCTTTTTTTCGAGTATTTTCAAAATTACGAAGGAGTTCTCGGGCACGTTCCAGATATTTTCTGGCATCTCCCAGTTCATTGAGTTTCAAATAAATCCGTGAAATCAGCAAGACCAAATCCACTTCTGCCTGATCACTCTTAATTGTCGATGTTCCTGTCAATGTTTTTTCATAAAAGTCAATGGACATTTGAAGTGCCCGTTTCTCGTCTCCTGGAACTTCAGGCCAATCATCTTGAACAGTCTGCACCAAAAATTGAATATCTGTGGTGAACTTTTTCTTCAATGATTCTGAGGCTTCAATGTCACGGAACAACCAGGCCAGGCGAAGAGCATACCGGCCAATATTGATGGGTTCTTTATTGACAAAATCATCAACCATCTGCATTTGAAATATGGCCAGCAAATAAAGCTGAACCGCATTGAAATGGGTCATGTTTTCATCGTATTCGGGTGGTGTCAACAGATCGACCACTTTTTGCACAGAGGGATCATTTTTATAAGATAAGATGACTGCTTTTTTTAGTTTTTCAGGACGTACCACACTGTCTTTCAGAGGGTCTTCGTATTCTGACCGTGCTGCGGTATAATGACAAAACGGACAATGCCACATAAAAAAAATCTGAGGATGTATATGTTGAAGGCCCTTTTTTTTACGAAGGATGGTCAATGGTTTAAGATCAATATCCCGTCCTTGCTTGACAAATAAACGGGATTTTAATTTAATTTGTTCATGCTCCATGCCACAGACAGGACAAATAATATTGGCACGAAGAAATGGGTTTTGACTTTCGCTCTGATTTTTCGCATCTTCGGTTTGCGTTCCATTATCTTTATCTTTCATATCCCCTTCTTTCTCATATGAATTTTAGTTGAAAACTAAAATTATTAGTAGTTGCAAGACATTAAGCAGTATATGCAATTTGTGTGCAAAACAATTCGTAAGAACAGCTTTTTTCAATCAAAAAATTAGCGTTTATGTTTATGAATTTCTTTTATTGATTTTGGTGGTTAAAAGAGCGATAATTCAATTTATATCATATTTGCTTGCATAAAAAAAGGAGATATTTATGGGAACCATTGTCAAACACAAGTATCCCTACACGAGTGACGCTGTATATAACATGCTCCTCAACAGGGACTATGTTGAAAAAAAATACCCTGAAATTGGGTTTACTGATGTTAAAATAGTTTACTTTGATAAAAAAGATGATACTTTTGTTATTCAAACACGTCGCGATATTGTTGCAGACATACCAGGTTTTGCCAAAAAATTTATTCAGCCAAAGTCAACGCTCATTCAAACCGATACCTGGGTAATATCTGACGATCCCCGCAAGACAGGTACCGTTCAACTTGAAACTGAAGGTCTGCCGGTCAGAATGAATGGAAGAATGCAGCTTCAACCAACGGATGATGGTTGTTTAAATGTCTTTGACTATGAGATTAAGGTAAATATTCCACTTATTGGCGGGCGCCTTGCCCGTTTCTTAGAGGAACAAGGTATGAAAAGCGGTGAAGATGAATATGTTTATAACCTTGCATATTTAAAAGAATATGCTTAACAATAGTGTAATTTTGTTATGGATTGGAGGTCCAAATGTCAGAAATACAAATACCTGGATTCAATCTTTTTGAAGATGCCGTTGAGTATTGGGTTGATTCAACTCAAAGATCCATCCTTTTTTGGGATGTGATTCGAAAACGAGGAAACACCTATCTGGAGCATTTACATAACAATCAGCCGCCGGTTCTCATTTTTGATTATGAGGTGTTGATCGATGGTCGAACCCTCAAAAAACCGGTGAATTATTCCTTGTCCCGAATCCTTCCAAGAGAAGGGCAAGTCACGGATCAAAAGAAACGGCCCATTGTGGTTATTGATCCAAGAGCAGGACATGGCCCTGGGATTGGTGGAACAAAAGAAGATTCAGAAATCGGGTTGGCGTTGAAAGATAGCCATCCTGTATACTTTATTTTCTTTTATACAGATCCGATTCCAGGTCAAACGCTTTCAGATGTCAAAAATGCTGAAATACATTTTCTTGAAGAAATCCGAAAGCGACATCCCAATGCCGAAGAACCCTCAGTGATTGGTAACTGCCAGGCAGGTTGGGCCACCGCCATGTTAGGTGCAGATCGTCCGGATATTACCGGACCACTGGTGCTTGCTGGTTCTCCGCTTTCATACTGGGCGGGCGTTGATGGTTCCAATCCCATGCGCTATCGCGGTGGATTATGCGGTGGCGTATGGCTATCATCTTTTTTCAGTGATTTGGGAAAAGGAACCTTTGATGGTGCAAATCTTGTATTGAACATGGAGCTGTTGAACCCTGCAAACACATTTTGGACCAAACAATACAATTTATACACAAAAATTGATTCTGAAGAAGAGCGATATCTTAATTTTGAAAAATGGTGGGGCGGTTTCTTTTGTATGACATCAGAAGAAATCCATTTTATTGTGGACAGCCTGTTTGTTGGAAATAAACTGGAACAAGGCGCGATGAAAATGGAAGATGACCGGGAAATTGATCTTAAAAATTTGAAAGATCCCGTCGTGGTGTTTGCATCTCAAGGTGATAATATCACCCCGCCTCAACAGGCGCTCAACTGGATTGTCAAAGTGTATGGTTCTGTTGAGGAAATCAAACGACAACAACAAGTGCTTGTTTACATGGTTCATAAAAAAATTGGCCATTTGGGAATTTTTGTGGCCAGCAGTGTTGCCAAAAAAGAACATAAGGAAATTATCGGCAGCATGGACTTGATCGACTATCTTGAACCGGGGCTTTACGAAATGGTCATTGAACCGGGTGATAATAAAATGGTGATGGCTGAAAATCGTGTCAAATTTGAAGAGCGCTCCATTGACGATATCATGGTTCTGGACGATGGCATGGAAGATGAGCTAGATTTTGAACCGGTTGCATTTTTATCGGAATTTAATGATGGTATGTACCAGGCTTTTTTCAGTCCCCTGGTACGTCTGGCAACAACCGAATTTACAGCAGAATTCCTCAGACAATTACATCCATTACGTATTCAACGGTATCCAATTTCTGATTTAAACCCAATGATATTTCCTGTTGCAGCGATGGCAGAGATGGTCCGAAAATATCGTAAACCCGCATCACCGGATAATATTTTTATTGCCCTTGAAAAACATTTTTCCAAAGGTATTGAAGACTGTCTCAATTTGTACAGAGATGTACGCGATTTATCACAGGAATCGATTTTTAAGAAGCTTTATGGCAACCCCATTGTTAAGCAGTTTTTCAATAAAAATTTGTCTGAAGAGGCTCAGGTAGAAATCAACCATCAAAAAGAAGTGAAACAGACCCAATTCATTCTCGAAGATGAAGACGCCTGGCTCAATCGCATGACTGAAGGGGGATTTCCTGAAGGTGTCATTCGAATTATGCTGGCCATTGCCAATGCAGACCGTATCATTGATAAAGCAGAATTTATTGTATCTGAAAATATCATTCGGTCTCATCCCATTTTAAAGAAAATGAAACCCGCGAATTTTAAAAAAATTGTCAAAGAGCAATCCCGAATTCTTCAAACCGATCAGGAATTAGCCATTGATACACTGGTCAATCTTTTAAAAACACCTGAGGAAAGATCCGAAGCCTTTACAATTGCTGAAAAAGTAGCTATGGCTGACAATGTTCTGGCTGATGAGGAACAAGCATTATTGGAAACAATAAAGCAGACTTTGGGGATATAGTCAGAATTTATTTCTAAAAAAAAGATGTCTGAATTGAGGAAGCTCTTATCGTTCCTCAGACCTGATCTCACAGCTACGTTTACCATAAAAAATGCCGTTTATCTTTCCGATAAACGGCATTGTTTATGCTTAGATGTGGAGTCCCACAATTTAGATTTGGGAGTCAAAGATGTGATCCAATTTTTACTTTTGATACTCTTTAATCAGATTTGCCAGACGTTCAAGATAGTCTTTACCTGGAAGGTTCTTCTCTTTTAGTTTATCAATAAAATCATACAACACAGGTTCAACAGCTTTTTTCCATCGATCAACTTCCGCCTCAGTTAATTCAAAGATGAGATTCTTCTGTTGCAATGTAAACAGTCTTCCCTGTTCATCAAGATCGTCCCAGGCTTGACCATGTTTCTCAATCCATTCTTTATTTACTTCCATAATGGTCTTCTGGATGTTCAAGGGAAGATTTTTCCATTTATTCTGATTCATTACAACAAACATAGCCGTTGTATAACCAATCTGCTTACAATTGGTTGAATATCGGATCACTTCAGCCTGACGCCACCCTTTTAAGACTTCCATAGGCCCAAAGGTACCTTCCACCACGCCTTTTTGAAGGGATTCATATGTCGATCCTTGTGGCATAGCAACGGGTACAGCACCTAAAGCTTCAACGATTTTGGTGCTTAATCCAGTGGACCGGATTTTCATTTTTGCCAAATCTTCTACTTTTTGAACAGGTTTTTTTGTATGAAGCACCCCAGGACCATGCGCATGCAAATACATCACCTGAACATCGGATAATTCCAATGGCTGAGTTTGCTGATAAAAGGCATTCACCACGCGCGAAGCGTTCATGCCACTTGCATATCCTAAAGGTAAGTCCACAGCTTCCATTACAGGAAAACGTCCGCGTGTATATGCGAAACAGGACATGCCAATATCGGTAATGCCTTTAACAACGCCATCATAACATTGATTGGCGTTGGTCAATGCTCCCCCTGGAAATACAGTGATAACAACCTGACCATTGGTTCGTTTTTCAACTTCTTTTGCCCAATCCATTCCTGCCTTGCATTGTCCGTGAGTTGCTGGAAAAAATATGCTGTAGGTCAGACGATATGTCGCTGCCATCACTGGATCAATTGCTTGCCCCAAAAGAAAATAAATTCCAATAACAATACATATCAATTGCTTGTTCATAAAGAGAATTCCTTTCTATGTAAAAAATTAAGTAAAATAAAACAACACGATTTTTAAACAATTTAAGATGTATATCATGAATTGTAAGGAGTGAACAGAAAAATATTATCCCCATTATTTAGATCAAAAAACAAAAATATATTTTTAATCATGGAGAATCGTCATCGACTGAATTCTTGTCTGAAAATAGTTTTTAACCTTTTCTTCTATAAACATTTCTTCTCCCTCATCGATATCATTATTCAAATATGGGGAATACAGCGTATTAAGGAGATGAAATTTATTTTCGTATTCAGTATATGAAAACAAACGATTTGAAGGTGAAATGAACGCCTCGAGATAATCTTCATATTGAGTTCGATACGCTTGAATCTGAAAAATTTTTTCAACAAGGGGAGAGTGGTATTGTTTAACAGCATTCAATATATAAAGAGGAACTCTTGCAATGACAGATATCAGTTCATTGACATGGTTTGACCACTCATAAATTCCCTGGGAGGGTAAATAGAACAGTTCAATGCCAGACAAAGCACTATCATAGTCACATGGAATAAAATCAATTTTTCCATCAGGATTAAAGTATAAATAATAGTTATTTCCAGTAGACCAGTAATCGTCCCATCTGCCCAACAGCATATTCATGGCCATATATCTTAAAAAATGATCCATTCCAAAATGTGTATCCAGATAATATTTTAAACCATTCTCACTGAGATCATTGACATCCAATGTGTTGAGCTTGTGAATAAAATCAAGCAATTGAGAATGATCTGCTTCGCGTTCATTGGTTTTTAAATCATATGTGGGTCTGTATTGAGTTTTCCAATCTTTGATGCCGATAATTCTATTTTCCGTAAACACTTTTGTCCCATTGCCAGAACCATCGATGCCATCAACAGGCTCCAATGATGCCGGTCCGGAATCCCCCAGGATACATTTATATAAATTCCCATTATCATTGCTGCTGCTGTATCTTTTTGTCAGAAAGGCTTTGTTGATGGGTTCAATTAACGTATAGATACCAAAATAATATTGAACACCCCCAATGGTGATGGTCAGTTTGGAAGACCCTGTCCTGGATGTTTTGACCTGAACCTTATTTAATCGATCATAACAAAATAATTCCCTTATTTGTGAATGATCCCAAGAATCAGGCAATGCGATATTCAGTCTGAAAATTAAAGCGGTCAACGTATTGAATCTTTTTATTTTTTGTGATTGATATTCAGGGGAGTCTTCTGAAAGTTCAAAGGTTTCATTAAATTTAACTTTGAAATGCGCTCTGTGAAGTTGATTGTTTTCATCTTGAGGAATGGTTCTCGATATATTTCCTTTTACCCTGAATCCCACTTTTTCAATGATTTCATCACCGGCTGGGCCTTTATAAATAAAGGTTGCCTGTCGATATCGGCCTGTTTTTATATAATCGTGCATATCTTCAATCAAGCCATCCCATTCCTGTTGTGAAATAACAATTTCAATATCATGTAACTGTCCATGAGTAAACAGTGTCTCAAATTTAGCCATATCAGGTTCTGGTTTAAGACCAGCACTTGTTTTAAGAATAAAGATCGCAGATTCAATACCAACTTTTTCATCGATATTCAAAGCGATAGGCCCCGGTAACGTATTTTGACCGCTGCTTATCTGTAAGGCTAAAAGGCAGTCTTTAAGATCGATGTCTCCATCCTGATTAATATCGAAATAAACGTATGCATTGGGTTGGTTTGGCGTTGGTATGTGAAAGAACGTCCAGGTTTGATAGTCATTAATTTTTCGGCCATAAGAAATATCAGGAGATTGCAAATCAAAATGTACAGTATCGATTTGATTCCTGGAAACATCAAACAAACCGATGTCTTCACCCTCTTTATCTAATTTAAAATTTGTATGAAACTGACGATTTTTTCCGCTCGCCCAAAAGACAATCAGCCCTTTTGATTGAACGATCGTTGGACTGGGGATTTGCCATTTGTCGGGAATGGCCAGATTATCTGTCAAGTACATTCCGCCAATATCAATGGCTTGATCCAGTGGGTTTGCAAGTTCGATCCAATCGGAATAATCGCCATCGTTATCTTTCAGGGTGGCTTGATTGCTTGCCATGAATTCGTTGATTAAAATGTGGTCTGCCTGTTGTGCCCGGGCTGTATCTGTTATGAAAGCTGATTTGGAAAAAACACTGTGAGGAACTGTAACAAAAATGATCAGGCATAAAAATATAAAATATAATGTTTTTTCATAAGCCAATATGGTTTTATTTTTAGTCTTAAAAGGACTGGTTTGAAAAAAGATTTTATTCTTTTTCATAATAAACCTTTTCATCTTCAGATAAAAAGACATCTGGAAAATAAGAATTACCAAATGTATAGATGGTCGGTTTAGAGGAATCAACCTTTCCTGAATATCGTTTAACTTCAGGATCGCCATTGGTCACTATCGTAATCGTAGATTCCCATGAACCATCGTATTGGACATTTAGGGAACTTTCAACAGTAATGGATTTATCTCCAAAGGAAATGCCGGTAGTGACCTGAACGTCTCCCTTCCCTGTATACATTCCAAAAAGATCAGGTTCATTGCTCATGATTTTTCCAGGAGGCACTAAAACCAGTTTTGATCCATCGGCGTTTGTAAAAGCATTTTCATAGATTTCATCGATGTTTATCGTTAGTTTTGAGATAAAAACCTGGATTTCTCCACTTGTGTTGATGTGAAGATTGTTATTTTCATAATGCCACGTCCCTTCGGTGGAGATGGTACTTTCCATATCATCTGGCCCAACTCTTAAACAGGTTCCATCGTCATTGAAAGTATACGTTGTTTTGCCTGATTGATCCGTTTGTGAATAGGTTCCGCTGATCACTGGTTTTGCTTGAACCACCTCAAAAAGAGTCGTGACGGGCGGATTTGCAAGTCTTTGGAGGATGTGAAGGCAATCTTTAAGATTAATCACTCCATTTCTATCAATATCTCCGGGAATAAATGCATGGGCTGCAGTATGAAAGAAAATCATGAACAAGGATAGCCCCATCATTTTTAATAGAACAGATTTGTTTAAATTCATGTTATAAACCTTTACATGTGATAAATTTTTGATGGTAAGAGTTAAGATGATGACCTCAATTCTTTTAGTTTGTTTCAGTAAACATTTTTCGATGCTGATACATTTCTTTTCGAAGGTTCATGTTTTTCAGATGCTGATGAATACGATCGGCGGAGAGGCTGTTGCTGCTTCGGATAAGTTGAATGGTCTTATTTTGTGTGTCCAAAGCCTCATGAAATTTTCCATTGCGGGCGTACGCTGCTGCAAGGGTGTCTGTAAAAAACCAATTATCAGGGGATATGGAAACAGCCTTTAATGCATATTGAAGCGATTTTATTGCATCGCGATATTTGCTGTGCTTTGTTGTTGCATAAAACCAGGCCATTTGATTAAGATATTCAGGATTTGCGGGACTCAGTGAAATCGCTGTCTCTGCATGATTAATAAAGGCTTCAAACTGACTTTGCTGAAGCTTACAAAAGGCCAGTAAAAAGTATGCCTTGTCCATGTCTGGTTTAAGGGAGATGGCCTGATTTATTTTTTCAACAGCCGCGCTAAAATCTTTTTCATTGGCCAGGGTCTCGGCTGTTTCAATCAGCTCAAAAACAAGGTTCTGATCTGAAGCCACAACAAACCATCGTTTTTGATTCACCTGAATACTCCAATTATCATTCATGGTTTTCGATAAAAAGAATTGAACGCCGGATTCCTTTTCTTCTGTAATCAGCTCATAATTAAAACGATCCAACTGAAGAAGATCAAGCACACTTGTTGCATTGCATGGTTTATATTCCGCACAAAGTTGCTTGATATTATAGGAAAGAATCGATAAGCTTGGAAGTTCTTTTGATTGATACCTGGATTGGGAATCGGTTTCCCCATAGACCGTTACAGAAATAACAAAAATGATAATCATAGGAAGGATTGATTTAATGTTCATAGTGATCTCCGGAAAAAAAAATTATTTAGGACATGATAGATATTGTCGGGAACATGATATATGAAATCGTCGCAAAAAAACAAGCAGATTATTCTTTCCGCATCCCGAAGAACAGATATTCCTGCATTCTATATGGACTGGTTTATGTCTGGCTTACAAAAAGGGCTTTTCAATATACATCATCCCTTTCATAGAAAAAAAATGATTATCCCCGCAACCCCAGAACATATCCATTCCATCGTGTTCTGGTCAAAAAATTATGGGCCGTTTATTCAGGGAGGATATGCGGATCGGCTTCAATCCATGGGATATCATTTTTATTTCCATTTTACAATCAACACGCCATCGGAAATTTTAGAACCGGGTGTGCCATCACTTGAGGATCGCCTGAATCAATTAAGGTCTCTTTGCAGTCTTGCTGGGCCTGAAGTGATTAACTGGCGATTTGATCCCATCTGCCGTTACCAAACCCTTGATCATCATGGAAAACTCACGATCTTCGACAATTTAAACGGTTTGGATAACATCGCTCGTACTGTTTCAGATGTTGGTATCAAACGGTGTGTAATCAGTTTTATGGATGATTATCGAAAAATACATACACGCTTGAAACAACTTCCATATTTTCAATTTATCAAATTTACTATAAAAGAACAGGTTGAAATTATTTTATGTATTGAAAATAAATTAAAAGAATATGGTCTTCAGTTATTTGTGTGTTGTGAAAAAGATCTGTTGAATGCATTGCCTCAAACAAGTGGTATAAAGGCCAATTCATGCATCCCTGGTGATTTTTTAATGAAACATTATGGCGGTCAATTAACTGTCAAAAAAGATTATGGGCAACGAATCAAACAGGGATGCGAATGCAGTGCTTCAAGGGATATTGGTGACTATGTATGTCACCCTTGTTTACATCAATGTTTGTATTGTTATGCCAATAATGTCCGGGTAAAGTCGGGGATTACTCCCCAACCTCCCCCACAGATCCGGACGTGAACAATTCGCTCATCCGGTTCCTCGATACCTCATGTTTAGATTGTCTCCTTGCATGAAGTGAGATGTTGCCTTATTAGAGCAACACCACATACCTAAGCCTAATGGTACAAAGCGCGTCGCTTTTTGTAGCCAGCTCCAGACAGATATTGTATTTCTTATTATTTTATACACTTATCGTTTTCTTTTATTGTAATCTGCCGATAATTGTGTATTGTTTCGGCATCCTTCATATTCCAGTTAACACTTTTTTGAGTTCAATTTGTCGTATGTAGAGACGCACGGCAGTGCGTCTCCGGGCGAAGAAAGGTTCAACTTTTTTTAGTTCTTAATTTTCAAAGAATTGATCGACCTTTCTTTGCTCGGAGACGCACTGCCGTGCGTCTCTACATACGGAAACACATTCATATTTGTTGAAAAGTGTTAACTACTTTTCAACAAATATGAAGGATGCCATTGTTTCATACTTCCAATTTGTTCATAAAGCTCCATAATTCTTTTTTAGCTTGTCCAATAGAATATATTCAGGATTTAGTAGGTCTCTCAATATATACTTATCTTTGTCTGATATTTCAATTTCATTATTACTTGATTTTCTGGCATGAATTGCTTCTACTTCTAATGAAATCCCACTTTTTGATGATAATTGCTTAAGCCCTGTTGAAAATTGTTCGGTAAAAAAATAATGTGAGCAATTTTGAATTCTATCATATGCTTCGTTAATATCAAACGTTTTTGAGAACATGTATAATTGTCCAAGTAAAAATTCTCGTGGAACATTAAGCATATAATCAAAAAAAGAATGGCCTAACCGATTAGACCTAATTTTCATTGATGGATGTTTTATATTGTTAATTTTATATGACATTTGTTCCTTATAGTTTGAAATAAACCGATTAATAGGATCTCGGAAACAAGTAAAAGTAAATGTTTTTGAGGGAAGCTGGAGCATGTGTGTAGGAATGTGAGAAAAACCATAATAATAATGCCCCTGTTCTATTAATTCTTTATTCCATCCTGTGTATATTTTATCATTTGAAACAGTAACCCAACCTGGTGTTTTTAACATTCGTCCATATACAATTTCTCCTTTCTCACCACCAAGAGATAGGAAAATATAATTTATTGAAGTTCCAGCTGTTTTTTCATTATGTATATGATATATTCTTTTGTACCCAGAAATATCATAGCAAAAAATAGGTAAAACTATTTTCATTTTTAACCTTAGATTTTTCTTTAATTAATTAATTGCCACGAAATTAATTAACTTTAGTCAAAATACCACTCATTCGAATGCTGCCTCTAACTTTATGTGCTTTTGTCGAGAATGAAATACAATTAGACTTTTAAAGTGCAATAACAACATCCCTCTGCCCCGGATTCAAAGAGATGTTGTCTATTATTGTTGATTAAAAACCAATATCTGTCTCATCTTCCAATAAATTAACCGTAGGAATGTCCTTTTTCTTTGCCATGTTATCATGAACACGACAATAGATTGAATCTGTCAATGCTAAATTTTTACAGCGAGACCCCGATTGGGTCATTGCCCTGCATTGTGCTGGCGGAATGAAGGTTTCTTCAGTTTCTGCCTCCCTATCATCTTCCATGTCTATACCCTCAGGTTCAGGCCCATTTTCTTTTGTTAAATCTGTTTCATCCAGAAAATCATATATGACTTCTCGTAGACGTGTATCTGCCAATGAAGGAAAAAAGATCGGTTCATGTTCGAGTTCTTCTTCTGGTTCATCGTCTGGCTGAGCATTTCTCATGTCATTGATGATGAGTGGATCACCATCAATTTTACCGGATTTCGCCAATGTAACGATATGATCGAATTCTTCTTGAAATGCCTGCAATATGTCCTCAGGCTCAGGAACAAGAGCAGAATCTGTAACCACACCGATGGTCACTGCGTTGTTATAACTGATAATGCTGATACCATGACCGACCTGACCAATTCTCGGTACCCAGAACATCATATTTTTAATTTTTTTGCCGGCAAAATAAAGTGGCGTTTTAGGTCCAGGTACATTCGTCAAAACAGCCGTGGACTTATTTGCCAGAAAATGTGCTGCACGCTTGGCAAGATTGGCGGGTGATACCCCTAAAGCATTGAGTGCCTGAAATCCAACAATGGCATCTGGCGAGGATTTAATATTATCCATGCGACGTTTGACCTCACGCATTCGAATGATCGGGTCTTCAACATGAATGGGCAAAGCAAGAAAAATAAGGCTGAATCTGTTGCCCAGTTCGCATTCACGGCCCGGACGACGAATATTGACCGGTATGGCAACCCTTAAATCCAGTTCATTTACTTTATCATTTCGTTTTTGAAGATAACGACGAAGTGCGCCACTAACTGTTGAAATCAGAACATCATTCACTGTCGCCCGGACACTTCGACCAACCAGTTTAACATCATTCAAGTCAAGGGGTTGACTCCAGGCCACATATTTTCGAATACTTAGCGGGCCTTTTAACGATGTTTTGGGATCCGGAGGCATAATCATCAGCCGTGTAAGGACACCTGCAAAATCAAACGCCAATCCAGTGCTGAGACGAGCCAGTTCCATAAGATGAAAAGGATTGGTTATGGATTCAATGCATTCTTTTTTGAGAACCTTTCCGACGTTACGAGCAAGCTTTACAGCTTCCTTAATATTTTTTTTCATCGGCCCTTCACCCGAGGTCTTTTTTGAAGCAGACGCAACAGGGAAATTATCTTGTAATGTGAGATCGGCTTGTGTGTCCGTCAGGGAGAACAAAACATGAATCAAAGCAATTCCATCGGCGATACTGTGATGAATCTTTGAGAACAGCACGCAGCCCTCATTGTAATTTTCAATTAAATACATTTGCCACAACGGTTTGGTACGATCCATTGGGACAGATGTTAAATCGCTGATCATTTCCTGCAGAGCAGACTTATCACCCGGTGAAGGAAGGGCAACTCTATGCAAATGCGATCGAATATCAAAGGTTGGATCTTCTTCCCAGGATGGAATGCCAACCCCGGAAATAGGTTTAACAACACGTTTGGTAAAACGATCAAACGTCAATAATCGTTTTTCAAGGGTTTCCTTAACAGTATTAAAATCTAAAAGCTCATCAAATTCCTGCACGGATGTAATAATCATTAAATTGGTGGGCTGATCCATGTGGAGCCAGAATGTGTCCACGTTGGTCATTAATTCGCTCATAAGTGTCTCCCATATTGTTTTCAGGGCTCTGAATGACAGTATCCGGGTGTCATTTTTCCCCAAAAGTTATTAAATTATATCAACGATACAAAATTATCAATTTTACAATCAATTTGCAATGGTAAATTACGATTTAAGGTATATATGTCTTGTCTGAAAATTGTTCTTTGATTATCAATATTTCCGGCAAAATTTTTTCAAAAGCATCGATGAGGTCAGGCTCAAAACTTTTTTCTTTAAGCTTGATCATTTCATCCAGGGCTTCCTCTACTGGCCAGGCTTTTTTGTAAGGACGCTCTGATGTCAGGGCATCAAAGACATCTGCAATGGCAGAAACCCTACCTTCAATGGGAATATGAGTATTTGCTAATTGATTGGGATATCCTGTACCATCCCATTTTTCATGATGGGTATAGGCAATTGAAATTGCCATTGATATCAAGTGACTGTCAACAAAGGGTAAAACCGTTTTTCCAGTGGCATCCTGACCGGATAAAATACGCTTACCGATGACGGTATGTTGTTTCATGATATCAAATTCTTCTTTTGTCAACTTTCCGGGCTTGAGCAAGATTGAATCCGGTATGCCAATTTTACCGACATCATGCATGGGACTGGCATCAAGAATTCGTTCACATTCTTTGTCCGAATAGCCAATACATTTAAATAATAGTTGGCAATAATGACTCATTCTCTTGATATGCATTCCGGTTTCCGGATCTCTGTATTCAGAGGCCAGGCCCAGTCTATAGATGATTTGTTTTTGACTTTCAGAAAGTTCACGGGTTCTTTGATCCACAAGATTTTCCAACTGATCTCGATGCGTTTTTAATTCTAATTGCAATTTGATCCGTTCCCGAACGATTGGCATACAAAACGGTTTGGTAATGTAATCCACAGCCCCCAGTGATAAGCCTTTGGTTTCATCGGCTTCACTGTTTAATGCTGTTGTAAAAAATACAGGAATATCGGCGGTGGATTTGTTAGCTTTCAACATTTTGCAAATTTCATAGCCATTGATGTCAGGCATCATAATATCCAGTAATATCAAGTCCGGCTGTTTGTTGCAGGCAAGCTGAAAAGCCTGTTCTCCGCGTGTTGTCGCAATCATACGATAGTCATCTTTTAGGGTTTCTCGAATAATATCTATATTTTCGGGGATATCATCAACGATTAACAATGTATGTCGTTTTGGCATGAGAAGTATCCTTTAATTCAATGGTGGTATTTTTTAATTTTAATTTATAATAATGGTAGGTTAAGAATAAAAAGTCAAATATTAATTGCAGTTTTTTTTTCCTGATTCATTCGATAAACAAATGCAAGAAGCTCCGCAACAACCATATACATTTCTGGCGGGATTTCTTCCTGCAATTCCAGTTCAGATAATAGTGCTACCAGGTCGGGGTCCTCTTTGACAGGCACATCATGGGCTTTTGCAAGGGCAATAATCTTTTCTGCAATGTAGCCCTTGCCTTTGGCAGTAACGCGTGGTGCTTTATCAATACCTTTATTATACTTTAATGCAACGGCTTTTTGTTTTTGTAAGTCTTTTTTCATTGGTTTACGCAAAAGTGTTCAAATGCTGGTTGGATTGCATGATATCATGTATCAACGACATTTCCTCAAATTGTGTTTCATCCCTCAGGTGATAGGCAATCATCTGAATATGAATGCCATGTATTCCCAAAGATTGTGTTATTGACGACTCATGGTTTTTAAAAAGAGTGATGATCTCATCACGGCATATCCAAAAATCGATATTCAATTGACGTTGAAATAATACCGCTTCAACTTTAATAGGGCCGATATTCGTCATTTTCAACAGTAATGACGCTTTTAACATGGATTCAGCAGGATGCTTCCTGCCTTTTCTGGCATCAGAGATATCGATTAACAGTTCACCGGTGTGAAACATATTCCCAAATAACAGGGGCAGCATGAAATATAATTGACCCTTTTCTGACAAAGCTTTATGATTCAAAAGCTGCCATTGCTCGATTTGTTCGATCATCTGCTCAAGGGCCACTTTCATCTCAAGGTTGTCGCCTTGAGTATGTTGATACATATCAAGGGCCAGTCCTTTGAAATCGTGTTGCATGAGCTTTTTTAACCGATCCTGTTTAATTTCTTTTTGAGTTGATGCCAACCATTGTTTGAGCTTGTTTTCCCATAACAATCCGGATCGTTGAATAAAAGCCATCAAGTAGTAGGGTGTTATCGTATCACCGGGTTTGATGGCCATTTGAGACAGTAATTGAAAAAGCTGCATCATCGCTTTTTGATTTTCATCATTTGGATTTTTTTCAATCCGCTGAAATAAGTTATGAAACAGTTGAAAAGGTGAGGCCTGCATTGCAGATCCCATCCATTGTAAAATATTTTTTTGAATGCCTGTTGAATCAACTATTTTGAAAATATAATGTGGGCGGGTTTGTTCTACGCGGAATTGTGCCAACTGCCCTTTTGGAAGTTGAACCGTGGTTTGAGCGGTTAACTGTTTACCATTGACCAAAAGTTTTGCCTGGCCCTTGTGGTTAAAATCAAGGATTTTTGCAGTGACAACATCACCTTGTTTCAGGGATAGATTTTTATTACCGGTGCCCTGGGTTGATGGCTTGAGTGTCCGATTGTGCTGGACGATTAAATCTTGAAGACTGCGAATCATGGAACCTCTTTATTGCTCTTCGGGCAAAAATCTTTCCGCGATATTTGAGGCGTTATGAATACTGGAGTCCCAAAGCGTTAGCTTTGGGACTTCATCCCAGGGACAAGGAACTCCCAAAGCTAAAGCTTTAGGACTCCATCGAAAAAGAGGAACTTATTTTATGAGCATTCCTAAGGAACTCCCCAATCTAAAGATTAGGGGCTCCAATCTATTTGGGTTACCTTAATCTCTTTTTATTTATAGGCATTCAAATTACGTTCAATCGATTGAAATTTTTTCTTCAGGTCCAGGACAAGATCAACTTCGCCTTTAGAAACGCCCATTTTTTGAGCAATTGCGTCTGACTGAACACCACGCCGAGATAATTTGAGAACTTCATCTGCGTTAAGTGTATCAGAATTGGAACTCGCATTAAATGTCATTGTACTTTTTCGAGAGGCGGGGATATCTATTGGCTTTTTAGCTTTTTTTTCTTTTTTTTGAAGGATATCCTTAACTAATGGAGATTGTTGTTGTCTTTCTGAAAAATTCAGTTTTTGGAAAGTCTCTTTTTTCTCCATGTCCGCCGTGATATCTCTGACCTGTTCAATATTTTTTTTCAGAGAAAGAATTAAATCAACCTCTTTTTTAGCAACAGCCAGTTTGACTGCAATCAGATCCGAAGATAAGCCCTGCTGGGAAAGCCGGATGACATCATCTTGAAATTCTTTGAAATTTTTACTTTTTTCTGGTTTTAGACGATCTGGTTTGATTGTACGTTCTACGGGAGAGGAAAACAGACGATTTGAGGGGTGATCGGTAAGGCGGGCTGCTTTTGCAATCCGTTGATCTAATTTCTCAGCTAACTCATTGACAATCTTCTCTTTATCTTTGAGAAGGGACTCTAACTTATATGAAACTGACTTCGCTTCAGTGAGCAGTGGTTGCAAAAGATCATCCATTGTTTCAATTACGTTGCCATTTGAATGATCCTTACGGACAAAACGTCGCATGAAAATTACAAAAAGGAAGATAATGCCGATATCTAATACGAGAAGCGTTATAATTAAAAGTTTCATGGTTTAATTTCTTAATTTTTTGTGAATCAATCAATTTTTTCAGTAAGAATAGAAATTATTTAAATTAGTTACGTTAAGACCGCTATCAATAGTTGCTTTACATCAAACGTTGTGCGAAGCGATAAAATGAATAGGTGATATTTTTTTTTTGAATCATCATCAAATTAAGAAAACACTTGAAAGGTGCACAGCATCGTATCCTTATTAATAAATCAGAACTCGTTCATCTTAATGAATGAACTATTTCAAATATTTTGAAATAATTTGATCGACAGTACCATCAGCTTTTAATTCATCAAATGCTTTTTGAAGCGGTATGACAACCGAATCAGGGGTTTCTTTGTTGAAAGCATAAAACATATATTGATCTGCAGTCAGTTGATACACAATTTCAAATTCTGAAGGATTAAAACCATTCGTTTTGATCCCCCATTGGCCGGCATTTCTTCCATATGCCCATAGATCTGCCCGGCCCTTCAATAATTTTTTAATAATTGAAGCCGTATTGGATGTCCGATCCACATTGTTCATGGGATATCCTTGATTGACAATTTCCTGTTCTGCAACATCATCACGAATCGCGGCAATGCGATATTTTTTCATATCGTCAACAGAGGTTATTTTAATATTTTGATCTTTTTTCGCAAAAAGAACGGTTCCCTCGGCAGCAATAGGCCCAACCCACCTGAAACCATGCTGCTTGACCCTCTCTTCAGTTTTGGTCATCGTAAACAAGCAAACATTGCTCTTTTTTTGAATATCGTTATAGCCTCTGGCCCAGGGAACAACTTTAATATCTTTGATTGTTTTCTGAACATTTAATTTAGCAAAGATTTTTAAAAGGACATCTGTGGCAAATCCTGTTGGAATGCCATCTTTTTCAAAATTATAGGGGGGATAATTTTCTGTGTAATACGAGATATCGTTTGGCGTCATTTCGGCAAAAACAACAGTGGTTAATAATAAAAAAGTGACCATAAAATACATCGCTTTCATGCTGGCCTCCTTGTGTTAAGCTATTAAATATTTATAATAATAACAATTAATTAAAAAACTATCAAATTGTTAAGTAGTTTGTGATGTAAACGTCATCAACCGTCCCATTAATTAATAAATAGTTGATATCTTTTATTATTCGCTTTTTTATATTTTCACCAGTAATTTCTTTTTCAGGCATGGATTCAAATAATCGTTTGAGAATACCAAAAATGGCACCCCTGACAAACGTTTTTCGGTCTTGAATTTCTTTAAATACAGATTCGTTTGATGTCTTAAGGGATACGCCAATATTTATAAACGTATTTGAGGGCTTATCCGGTAAAAGGACAAGAAAAGAATTAAAATTAAGTGTCAATTCAGGATACATTAAAATCAGTGGAATGGGGGATCGAAAAATAATAGGCTTTTTTCTTTGACCAAGAGGAATTGCTGCTAATTGTTTTGATTTATCAGCATCTTTTGATTCGGTCTCAGTTACAGAAGGAGCTGCCGCTGTTGTTGTTGTTGCAGAAGTTATTTCTTTTGTTTCTGTGACGTCTTCACTGTCTTCGCTTGTGGCGATATCGTCACTCTCATCTGTTGAGGTGATATCGTCGCTGTCTTCTGCCGAGGTCATGTCCTCTGAATCACTGACAATTTTAAAATGATAGAAAACAGGTGACGTTCTCAAGTTGGGTGTAATGGGCTCTAAAGCATTTAAAGCGACTGTCTGGGTAACTGCATTGGATGGTTTTATCGTTTCCTGCATATTTGATGCATTCAACGGGTCCTGTAAAGTTGATGTGTTCAAGACCGCTTGTGAACCGGATGTATTCATTGTTAATGATTGAACGGCATCGACAATTGTCATAGATTGATGAGCGATGGCTGTTAAAGCCTGTGGACTCGTTGACAGTGTTAAAGAAGTTGATTCTGAAGGTTCTTGAGTTTTGATATCACTTTTTTTAGTAATAACCGCCGAGGTGTTCCAATTGTCAGCGACATATTCCGGAGGATTTCCATAGAAAAGAAAATAAACACCAGAAATTCCGCCAAAAACAAGTATTAACAATAAAAACAGTAATATAAAAATTTTCTTTAAGGAAACATGAGATGCCTTATCATCCGTTACCTCAACAACCTGTACTGTTTGTTCAAAGGTGGGATCCAGATCGACATAAGGATCTGAATCTTCTGTGAGTGTCGTATTTTTCTTTGCCATTTGCTGATCTATCTCCAGTTAATTACTCGAGCATCGAGTTAATTAAAATACGATTTCAATTTAACTTTTAACTTAATAATGCATTGTGTATGAATTTGAGAAATTCGCGATTCTGTCAGCCCCAGCACTGAACCAATTTCTTTTAATGTAAGCCCTTCATGATAATACAATGCAATCACTTTCTGCTCTTTTTTTGATAATTTTTTTATACCTTCTGACACAACCTGTTTGGTTTCAGCAACCAGCGTTTCATCCTGTGGTGTAATTTCCGAGGGTATAAAACTGACATAAGATTCTTTGGTTTCAGAAAACCCCTGATCTCTTATGGTCTCATCAAGACTAAGCAAATCAACACTGCGTGCCTGGTGTAAGAGGATATAGTATTCATCAATAGGAAGTTCTAATTCTGCTGCAATTTCTTCATCCTCAGGCGTTCGCCCCAGACTTCGCTCCACTTTTTGAATACATTTTTCCATGTCTTGAATTTTTTTACGGACAGACCGGGGAATCCAGTCCAAATTCCGTAAACCATCCAGGATAGAGCCTCTGATTCTGACCTCAGCATAGGTTTTAAATTTTACATTTTTGTCAGGATCAAATTTGCTGATTGCATCAAGCAGTCCCATTGTACCGCAACTGATTAAATCATCCAATGATACATTTGGTGGAACACGCATAGAAATACGGCTGGCAATATATTTGACCAGGGGTGCGTATTCACGAACCATCTGTTCCCGTGCTGCTTCGGAGTAAAAAGGCATCTTTTTATCCTTAGCATAATTTGTATTTGATACATTACTCATAATTGAAGATTTGACATAAATTTTTTCCAAAAGAAACTCAAGGTTTTAACATCTTTTTTGCCGTCGGATGAATCCAAAATTCTCCGAGCCAATTGTTGAAATTGTTTTCCAGAGGTGCTTTTGGGAAAGCAGATCACAACAGGAATTTGTTTGCGAACTGATTTCTGAATACATTCATCTCTGGAAATAAACCCTAAGTAATCCAATTGGATGTCCTGTAAAAAACGGGACAAATTGCTGTGAATATTGTTAAACACCGCCTCAGCCTCTTTTCTGTGCCGGGCCATGTTTACCAACAGTTTAAACGTTTTCGTACCATGCTGCTGGTACATGACTTTGATTAACGCATAAGCATCGGTGATGGATGTTGGTTCCGGGGTTGAAATGACAATTCGTTCTTCAGCTGCCATAGTCAGATAAGTAATATTTGTACTAATTCCTGCCCCGGTGTCAATTAAAAAAACATCTACCTGTTCATCCAGTGAATCAAATTCATTTAATAAAAGCAAACGTTCGCCTTCAGATAAGTTTGATAATTTTTGTAGTCCTGAACCTCCTGGAATAACTCTTATATTTTCAGGACCAGTTACAATGATTTCCGATAAACTTTTTTCACCGGAAATAACATGTTGTATATGAAATTTTGACCGAATCCCCAGTAAAACATCAATATTGGCTAATCCCAGGTCACCATCAAAGATTAATACATTTTTTTTCAGTCGACTAAATTCAATTGCAAGGTTTCCAACAACATTTGTCTTACCAACGCCACCCTTTCCACTGGTAACAGCTATAACCTTTGGAGCCGAATGTTTATATTTAGCCCTTTCAGTTTTTCTAAGATCCCAAATATCATTGGAATACTTATGAATTAAATCTCTTAAGCCACTCGCCTGATCCAATGCATACTCCTGAATAAGCAGTTAATTGATGACTAAAACACAAGTCTTAGAACATCCATTTTTGTTGGTGTCATAATATCTTCAGGTACTCTTTGCCCGGTTGTCACAAAAGAAATGGGCATTTTTTGAGCAATGAGCTGATTAATAATAACACCACGTTGTCGTGTTTCATCTGTTTTTGTAAAAATATACGTACTGTAGTCCAGTTTTTTAAAATTTTTTGCAACACGGGTCATTTCTGATTCGTGTATACCTGCACTGATTAATAAATGCTTTGTTATCGGTCGAGTACCAATGAGTGCTTGCAACTCATGAATGCGATCATAATCATAATGACTTTGACCTGCGGTATCAATTAAAATAACATCTTTATCCTGCATTCGATTCAACGCAAACGCTAGTTCTTTCTGATTGAATGCTGGCAAACAGGGAATACCTAAAATACTTGCATATGTTTTGAGTTGGTCCAGAGCTGCAATGCGATAATTATCAATGGAGATGAACCCGACCCGTTTCTTTTTAAGCAGAAATTCATTGGCAGCAATTTTAGCTACTGTGGTTGTTTTTCCAACTCCCGTTGAACCAATAAAGGCAGCGATAACCTGTTGTTTCGTATCAAAAGGATCGCAAACGTCAATTTCTTTTAATATTTCTTTTAATACTTGTTTACGAACATCTTGTTGTGAAAAATCATTTTTTTCAAATATTCCCGATTTTTCCAAAAAACGCCGTGCATAATATTCATTGATACCGCTTCTGACCAATCGTCCAAAAATATTAATCGCTCCAGGTACAGATCGAAATGATTCTGTAAGCATTCTTGATCGATCCAGTATGAACATCATTTCTTTGATACTCATCAATTCGGATCTTAGGGTATTGATTGCATCACGAGAAAAATGGGTCTCATTTGACTCTTCAGGGACATCATTGTCTTGATCAGGACCATGCATGGCTGTTATTTCAAAATATTCATCATATCCATTGTCATTTGTTATTCGGTGCTTTTTCTCGGTTGATAAAATTAATGCTTCAGGCCCCATTTCTTTACCCACAAGTCTCATGGTATCTGCAATGGTGTTTCCCTGAAATTTTTTAACCTTCATACTTCAAACGCACCTTTCCCAATGACTTAAAACGCATATTGTTTAATAATTCAGCCTGAGAAAATACCATCAAAGATGGTGCAAACTGTTCAATCATTTTTCGAAAATGCCTGCGCAAAGCCGGTGAACACAAAATAATCGGTTGAAATCCCATTGCCATGACATTTTCTGTCTCACGCCCAACAGACTCCATAATGGCGTTTGCAACCGTTGGGTCAACACTGAGGTATGAACCATGTTCCGTATGTTGTATGCTGTTTACCAAAATTTCTTCAACATCCTGAGCCAACGTAACCACAGGCAAAGTACCATCGTCGGATAAATGAGGTGTTACGATGGAGCGAGCCATTTTTTGACGAACATATTCAGTCAACAATTCTGGATCGCGCGTCATACCGCCAAAATCAATTAACGTTTCTACAATTGTCAATAAGTTACGGATAGAAACACCTTCTTTAACAAGGTTTTGCAAAACTTTTTGGATAATGCCCAGTGGTAATATTTTGGTATCCAGATCTTCAATCACCTTAGGATATGATTTTTTCAAATTGTCTAACAGATGTTGAACATCTTGTCGTCCGAGAAGTTCATCTGCATGCATTCGAATAATGCTGGTAATATGGGTGGCCATGACCGAAGAATTGTCAACCACTGTGTATCCGGCAAATTTGGCTTCTTCACGCTGATTGGATGGAATCCAGATCGCCGGAAGATCAAATGCCGGTTCTTTTGTTTCAATGCCTTCGAGTTTGTTCGAAATATCGCCAGGATCCATCGCCAATAAATGATTCATCATTAGTTCATAACGCCCTACGACTGAATTCTTGATCATAATACGATATTCACTGGGTTTGAGTTTGAGATTATCACGAATATGAATAGGCGGAATAACCATGCCCATTTCCATAGCAAATTGGCGACGAATAGAACGAATACGATCCAGCAGTTCACCATCCTGACCTTTATCAACAAGCGGAATAATACCATATCCCACTTCAAGTTCCATTGGATCAACGGACAGTAGATGCTCGACAGCTTCAGGACCTGAATCTTCAATAGATTCTCTTTGAGCTGCTTCTTCAATAGCAATCTTTTCTGCTTTTTCTTCTTCTTTTTCAGGTGTTTCACGGGTTACCATGTATACACATCCGGCCAATAGCATACCCAGAGTCAAAAAAGGAACATGCGGTAAACCGGGGATAAGACCAAATGCAAAAATAACACCCGCCCCCATATACACCGCTTTGGTATTTGAAAACAATTGTTGCTTAAATTCAATGCCCATGCTCTCTTTGGAAGCTGAGCGGCTGACCAGAATACCTGTTGCCGTTGCAATAAGAAGCGAAGGTATTTGAGAAACCAGCCCATCTCCAACGGTTAGAATAGTATATGTTTGTGCGGCAGTTGAGGCTGTCATTCCTTGTTGGAGCATACCAATGATAAACCCACCAATAATGTTTATAAAAGTGATGACAATACCAGCGACAGCATCTCCTCGTACAAATTTACTGGCACCATCCATTGCACCATGAAACTCTGATTCTTGAGAAATTTCTTCACGTCTTTTTCGAGCCGTTGGTTCATCAATTAGTCCTGCATTCAAGTCAGCATCAATGGCCATTTGTTTACCGGGCATGGCATCCAATGTGAATCGAGCAGCAACTTCAGCAATACGTGTCGCACCTTTTGTAATAACAATAAAGTTAATGGCCACTAAAATAATAAAAATAACTAAACCAACGACATAATTACCACCGACAACAAAATCACCAAAAGCGGTGATGACCTGACCAGAATCGGCATAAAGTAGAATCAGTCGTGTTGTTGCAACATTCAACGATAATCTGAAAAGGGTCATAACAAGCAACAGAGATGGAAATATAAAAAATTCTGTTGGTTTTAAAACATACATACAAGTGATCAGTACAATAACGGATAAAGTAATACTGATTGATAACAATATATCCATCACAAATGTTGGCATAGGAATGATCATGATAACAATAATTCCTATCATGCCAATAATCATGACAGTATTTTCAATATCAAAGTCAATGTTGTATTTTTTTAATATTTCTAACATAGTGCTGTATCAGTTTTTTCAGACTTTTCCTTTTAATCGATAGACATAGGCAAGAACTTCAGCCACAGCCTGATAAAGCGTTGTGGGGATTTCACTACCAAGGTCAACCATACTATAAAGATTTCTGGCCAGTTCTTTATTCTCAACAATCGGAATGTCATGTTCTCTGGCCCGTTTTTTAATATTTTCTGCAATCAACCCGGCACCTTTTGCAAGCACCGTCGGAGCACTCATTGAGAAATTGTTATATCCCAAAGCAATAGCCAGGTGAACAGGGTTAGTGACGATAACATCAGCTTTGGGAACATTTTCCATCATGCGGCGCATGGCCATTTCACGTTGAAGACTTTTAATACGCGATTTGACCTGAGGATCACCTTCGGATTGTTTATTCTCTTCTTTAATCTCCTGTTTGGTCATTTTGAGATTTTTTTCATGTTCATAAACACGATAGGCATAATCCAGTATGGCAATGAAAATCATGACCATACTCACCCATAAAAAAATGCGCCCCATGACAGACAAAATATATAAAAGAATGGATCGAATTTCCATGTCACCCAGATTGAGCAGATAATTCATTTCACCACGAATAATGACAAAGGCAATCCATCCGACAATACACAGCTTGGCCACAGATTTTCCAAGTTCCACCAGTGATTGGGGCGAGAAGAGAATACGTTTCAAGCCAGATATAGGATTAAATGAAGACAATTTAGGCTTGAGCGCCTTCCATGTAACCTTGACGCCTCCCACTTGAATGGCCTGAACAATAAATGTCACCAGGACAATCAACCCAAAAAAAGGTAGCAATGTTACAATATAATCGACGATCCCTTTTTTGGCAAAAGCGAGAAAATCTGCATCTGTAAAACTGGGATTGGCCCATATTTTAAAGGAATCATGAATAACAAAAACAAGCCTGTCATATAAAAAAGAACCAAAAAGATGCATTGCTGCAAGACCAGACAGTAAAACGGCAACCGTTCCAACCTCAACACTTTTGGCCACCTGGCCTTCATCTCTGGCTTTTGATCGGCGCTTACCAGTAGGCGCCTCGGTTTTTTCCTCGCCAGTTTCTGTTTCAGCGGCCATAAGCCTCCTGTGCTATACCATCATCCGCATCAAATTATTCATCATTGGAATAAACGTTTTAAGGTAACTTTTCAAGTATATTAATACCAATTGTAAAGACATTCCAAAAAAAACAAGTCCAACAGCAATTTTCAGAGGCATTGCAACAATTAAAATATTCATTTGAGGAGACATTTTTGCTGTCAAGGCAAAGCCCACATCGACAAAAATTAATGCGGCAATGGTAGGGGCCCCAATTTTGACAGCCAATACAAACAGTTCTGATGCAAGTGTCAATACAGGATTGTATAAATCCTGTTGCAAAGATAACTGACCAAACGGGATAATATCAAAACTATTTTGAATAGCAACCAGTAAAAAATGATGGCCATCTAAAACCAGAAAAACAATTAGCGCAGCCCAATACCCCAGTTGGGAAACCATTGATGATTGTATTCCTGAATTGGGATCAAAAATTGTTGCAATGGCGAAACCCATTTGTAAGCCCGCCATTTGGCCGGCCATTTGTACACCCATAAAAAAGATATTGACAACCATTCCCAGAATTAAAGCAACAATCAATTCACAAAGAACAATATATGCAAATTGCCAGGGTGTTTCAGGAAAAAGAGACGGATCAGGTGCAACAACTGGCAACAAGGCGATACTTATAGCAACTGCAATTCCGGCTTTTATGATATTGGGAAGACGTTTGGCTCCAAAAATGGGCATCATGAATAAAATAACACTCACCCGAAGCAAAACGAGCAAGAATGATTTAAACATGTCCACGCTGACGCCCAGTATTTCCATATGCTTTGCCTTTAACGAATAAACATCGGAATTTGAGAAATACAATAGTGTGTAAAAGAGACCAGTTTTTCAAGCATCCAAGGCGCAAACAGCATTAAGCCAAGAAAAACCGCCAAAATTTTTGGAACAAATGTCAGGGTCATTTCCTGAATTTGAGTGGCCGCCTGAAAAATACTGACCATGATACCAACGATCAGGCCCAGTCCTAACATGGGAGCTGCAATCAAAATCACCATTTTGACAGCTTCTTGAGCAAAGCCGATGACAAATTCAGGGGTCATTTTTTTACCCTTCAATGTGTTGCAAAACTATCCACCAGTGATGCTGCGATCAAGCTCCATCCATCGACCAAAACGAACAACATAAGCTTAAATGGTAAAGACACCATAACCGGCGGTAACATCATCATACCCATTGAAAGCAAAACACTGGCAACCACCATATCAATAACCAGAAAGGGGACATAGATAAAAAAACCAATAATAAATGCTGTCTTGAGTTCACTGACAACAAATGCAGGAATCAGAACCATCGTTGGAACATCCGCTTTGTTTTGGGGTTTGGATAGTTTTGACATTTTTAAAAATATTCCCAGCTCATTTTTTCGCGTTTGACTGAACATAAATTCACGAATAGGGTCAAGTCCCTTTTCAATCGCTACTTCGGTCGTTATTTCTTCCCTGAGATAAGGCTGAATAGCATTTTGATTAACTTTTTCCCAAACAGGCATCATAATATAAAATGTCAGAAACAATGCAAGTCCAACAATAATTTGGTTGGGCGGCATTGAATGAGTTCCCATGGCCTGTCTTAAAAATGACAGGGAAGCAGCAACTCTGACAAATGAGGTCATTAAAATCAATAAACTGGGTGCCAGTGATATGACCGTCATAAGCGCAAGGATTTGTAGCAATACAGAGACTTGCTGTGGATCATCCGTTTGCGTCACACCAATCTGTATGGAAGGAACGGGGATTGTGTTTGCTGCATAAACAGTGGAGATGCCGCACAGGCAAATAATTGCTATCAGCCAGCCATATTTCCCAATGGTTTTCATTTTTCGGATTGCACCTGAGAGATGATTTTATTATTGTTTGTGGGATGTCTTGAGCCACTGTCTATAACAAATGATTCCGAAAGCTCTTGCGTCACCGTGTTCTGAGCTGATGGCGATATATTTAACGGATAGTGTGCCAGACAATTGATATGCTCTGACGTAACTCCCAGCACTAGTCTTTCAGCCATGACATCCACCAGCATGATTTGTTTTCTGGGCCCGATACTAAAAGAAGATACCAGTTTGATTTGTTCCTGATTAGAGCTACCTTTTAGTGTCAATCGTTTGAGCGCATATAAAAAAGCCAGCAGAAGCCCCAATACCACGCATAACATGGCAAATGTCTTACCTGCTGTATACCATAATTCCATTATTGTGCGACATCAGGCATGGTATCGATAGGATTGACAATATCAGTCAGGCGCACACCAAATTTTTCGTTCACCACAACAACTTCGCCCCGTGCAAACAGTTTTCCATTGACATATATATCCATTGGTTCGCCAGCAAGTTTGGAAAGTTCAACAATAGATCCTTTTGACATTTGAAGCAACTCACTGATCACAATTTTACTTCTGCCCAGTTCAACAACCACTTCTAAAGGAATATCCAGAATAAAATCAAGCCCGCGCGTCCATTCCTCGTCCCCGCTAAAACTTTCTTCTTCTATTTCCTCTTCTTCTTCAACATCCTGATCCTCTATGGTTTCATCTATTTCCATTGTTTCCTCTTTCTTTAAACAGCGTTACTGTTATTTATTAAGCTCATGCATTTACTGAACAATAAAGTCTGTCAGATAGATGGTTTGAATAGTTCCTGTTCGTAATGCATTCGTAATTCTGCTAATCAATTCATGCTTGAGTTGTTTTTTTCCGGCAAGAGAATTGATTTCTTCAAATCGCTTGTTCATTAAAACAAATAAAATAATATCTCTTACCTGTGGATTTCGTTGTTCAATTTCATCAAGAATATCTTTTCTTCGAACCCCCAGTTCAATATTAACTTTCAGGTAATGCTTTGATTCCTGGTCAGCTAAATTGACAACAAAAGGCTCCATTGAAAAAAAGAACTCTTTTTGCTCATCAACAATTTCAGCAGTGGTTTCAGCGCTTTTAATTTCTTGAATTTCTTTTTCTTCTTTACTCAATTTGGGAGGTTCATCAGCCAAAATAACTTTCCAAACAATTATTCCCACTGAGAGTAAAAGCAGCAGAGCCAAAACGCCAATAACGATCATCAGCAATGAATTCGAAGATCCAGCGGGTTTTTCTTCAGCTTCAGTAGTTTCTTCTGTTTCTTCTGCCATCTTTCATTCCTTCCATTCTGTCATTTGGTATTCTTATTATAAATTTACCTTAGGTATTAACGATCATTTTTGCCTTTTCAGGATAATTTCAACGCGTCTGTTTTTTTGTCTTTCAAAAAAAGATTCTCCAGAGGTCATTGGTTTTGCAGAGCCAGCGCCTCCAGTAGAAAAACGTTCAGGGTCAATTTTTTTTACATTGATAAAATAGCTATGAACACTCAGCGCACGATACAAGGATAATTCCCAATTGCTGGAAAATCGGCTTCGACCTGGTGTTATTTTATCTGTATGTCCAATAATTAAAATATCATTTGAAACAGCATTCAAGACATAAGCGATACGGTCCAATGCTGGATACATGTCGGGTTTAATATCCGCTTGACCGGATTCGAATAAGACATCAGCTTTCAAACTGATAACATACCCTTCCTGGTTTTCATAAAGCTCGTAATTATTTTCAGCAGAACCCCACTTATCATTGACATCGGATGTTTCCCCGTCATTCATGATCTCAGAGAGCATCGCATAGCTGACAATTAACATTGCATCCTGTGCGCCTGAAGATTCCAGGATACCAGATGTCTGGTTTGCTTCAGGAAACAAAAGGGCCCCAATGCCCCCGCCTTTTCCAATGGGGGTAAAGATTGCTTTAATGGCAGCAGTATCTAGTGAACGCATTGTGAGCAACATAACGAAAAATGTTAACAGCAACATGAGGAGATCGCCAAATGTTACCATCCATCCGGTGGGATCAAATCCTTCCTCGCCGCCACTTTTCTTTTTAGCCATTTTGAATCCTTCTCATTAACCACCAAATATATCAAAAACAAATCGTTGAAACATAAAAAAAGATGAGGGTTCTTTTTCGTATAAGTCTTTAATTTTATCTCGCAAGCTCAAATCCACTGTAACATCAATGCGGCGATTGATTGCCCGGGTCCTTCTCGTTTCATTGCTGGCAATGGGGTTATATTCAGCGCATCCATACGCTGAAATACGTAAGGGATCCATTTTTCCCTTTTCAATAAAAAATTGAAAAATTTTTAAAGCTTTTAGTGATGACAGTTCCCAATTGGAACCTACCGCTTTTTCTTCCGGTGGACGACTGTCTGTATGGCCGGATATTTTAACAATATGATCGTCTTCGTTGAAAATTTCGCAGAGTTTTTCTAAAAACGGTATTGAAGAGGGTTTCAATTCATATGTGCCTTCAACAAAAAGCAAATCGTACAACATGCTGATAATTACACCTTCAGAAGTAACGCGAATCATGACCTTTCCTGATGCATTCTGATCCAGGCCTACAATTTTATGGGTGCGTAAACTGGTGTCCGAGGTCGTGGGATCAATTAACAAGCTCGGAGCGTTGTTGCTTGTTGTTATCAGCGAACCGCCGCCAGAAATTGAGCTAAAGGCCCCTTTGACAGACCCCATTACCGCTTTGGATCGTTTTTCATCTTCATCTGCCAGAGTATTTAATACGATAAAAAAAGCCAGTAGCAGGATAAACAAAGAGACAAGCAATCCCCTGAGGACAGCTTCAGAACCCGCTTCTGCTTCTATTATTTTTTTCTTTTTGGCCATTTTTAGCTACCTTTAAGCAAACCATCTCAAGCTGATTGTTTTAGCATTGCACAAAAAATTCCAATAATTTTGTCTACAGTTTCAATATAATAGTCTTGAAGATCTATATAAACAAGCTGATTTTCCAGTTTTAAAAATTTCCATATATTTCCTGATGTAACCACACCATAAATATTTTTTATTGCAATATTTTCCTGCTGATTAAATATTTGAGCAGCAACCATTTCTGCGATGCATTGACCTATACCACCGATAATATTTTCATTTTTTGCTTCAACAATGATAACAACGGGTGCAGATAAGGACAGTTGTTCCGGTGACGCGCTGATGATAAAATCGCAGTATCCAGTCAGTCCTTTTTCTGCATCGACATTAAATTCAATACCGGAAAAAAGGCTGGTCTTTTTGTTAAAAATCCTTCTAATTTCAACCAATACAGTTGAGATGATAAATTCTGACCTGGCTTTTTCTGTGTTAATTGCCAGGGCCAGAGGCACAGTATCTTCCAAAGTACTGATCAACAAGTCACCGGGAGGTATTGGATCAAATTTCGCAAACAGCCCTTTCTCTTCAATGAGTGTCAGCCCAAAGTCTTTTTTCACTTTTTTAAATGTAAATTCACTGTATGGCATGATCATTCCTTCAGATACAAGCACTCATCACATAAAAAAATTATTCGATAAAGGATTGCCGTTCCGATGGCGGTAAAAATACAGACAATTTCTGTTCAACAATTCTTGGATTTTCCCCATTTGCAAGTCCAATAACGCCTTCAATGACAATCTCTCGAACAGTTGCTTCCTTGCCGCTGTATGTTTTTAATTTTCCAGCAAAAGGCAGGCAGATCATATTGGCCATAATCGATCCATAAAATGTTGTTAACAGTGCAACAGCCATAGCCGGACCGATAGAGCTGGGATCATCCATATTTTGGAGCATCTGTACCAGACCGATCAATGTACCAATCATTCCCATTGCCGGTGCAAAGGTACCCATTGCCACAAACATATCTGCCCCTGATTTGTGTCGGCCTTGCAATGAAGCTAGTTCAGCCTCAAGAATTTCTCTGATGGCTTCAGGTTCCAGGCCATCAATGGCAAGTCCAACACCTTTTTTCAAAAATTCATCATTGACACCTTCAACATCGCCTTCAAGGGAAAGAATTCCCTCCCGACGCGCTTTTGTTGCAAATTCGATGAACTGTTTGATCACTTCCTGAGCAGATGATCCTGTGGCAAAAATGACCTTTTGGGCCACGGAAATCAGGCTGATAACCTCTTTTAGCGGATAGTTGACCATAATAACGCCAAATGTTCCGCAGACAACAATCAATATTGATGGAATATTGATAAAAATCGTTAAAGGCCCGCCCATCATGATTGCTGAAAGAACAAGGCCAAAGGCTGAAACCATACCAATAATCGTTGCGATATCCATAGTATTCCCCTGAAGATATTTTTAAAAACAGAGAGTTAAAGTTAAGCTCAAATATCAGATTTTTAAGTATCGATCAAGCTTTATACTCAAATTTATTTGAAATTTTACAAAAAAACTCATCGTGCAAGAATCTATTTATTTTATTGTTGTGCCATTGCCAGCTATTTGACTCATCAAATAAATAATTTCAGCAAGACCGATTTGATCATCATCATTGACATCAACTTTTCCTCTGTCAAAATCATCATTAAACGGGTGAAAGATGGTTGCTGTGAGCTTAGCGATAATAATAGCATCTTTAAGATCCAGAAATCCGTTTCCATCAATGTCCCCCCGACTGTATGTATATTTTTTAGCAAGGTATACTTTTCGCGTCAGACTATTATTATCTTCGCCGTGCCATAGAAAAACAGAGGACAGGTAATTACTGGCGCTACGCTTTTGGGAATTGATATAAAGAAAATCAACCTGCCTGGAAGCTTCAAATATTTGATTTTTAGAATCCACCAGGACAGTAATTTCAGAATAGGGTCTGGCCAACCATTTTTTGGCATTCATCGCTGTGGACACACTCGTGCTACCATAAGGCCAATCTGCAATTTTCATTCGAAAGTCATCCAGTAAAAAGGACATCGTTCCGGTTCCCTCTGTGGTAACTTCAATATACGCATTTTTTTCATTTATTTTTGATATGTCAATGGTATATGCGCGCCAGGGAGATTTATCTCCATATGTGGATTGATATAATATTGGATCCGTTGTCAAGGGTTCTGTTGAACCAGGAATATATTGACGAATAGTAAGATACTTATTTCCGGATCCAGTCACCTGTCCTTTGAACAGAATGGTATTGCCTGTAATTTTAAATACAGGAGATACAACCCGTGCATCAGTACCTGAAACAACCAGGTACTTTTTATTGGTTACCCGATCGATATCTGTTGGCACGATTGTAGCCAAATAATAGTCACTACGATAAACATCACCAGAATATCGCGTCCAATGCGTCACTGGCCAAGAATTTGAATTTGCCAGGATGGGATAAGTTTCAAATCCGCCGATATTATCGGTCATATGAAAATCATCGATGGCATAAATATTGGCTAATTCTGTAGCTGGATTACCTGCAGTAAGTTTGACATAAACCAATTCACCAACATAATCTGATACATCTATGTGGTATACACGCCATCCTCTTGGATCATCATAGTTTTTATGAACAAATATGTCACTGGTATTGTTACATGTGGTGTTGGCTTTACAAATGAAAAGCTCCTTTGTTCCATATCCATATGATGCCGCATAGAAAAGGAAATTATCTTTTGTAATAATAAAATCTGATGATTCAAGAGAGGCATTCGGCCCGCTCATGACCGCATAAAATTGTCGTGTATCTCCATTGGGTTGCTGTCGATCCACAGCAACAACATCACCATTATATTGCCAACCGGACAGATGATTCGGTTCACTTTCAAAGCTGCTGTTACCAAAGCCATCTCCACCTGAAATGCTACCAAAAATGGGAAGACGATTACCAAAAATGATATCATCCTGAATTTTCGCGGAACCGAGGTCTTCAACAGTTGCTTTATCTTTATCAATAAGGAAGTTTACTTCAAAATCCTGAAGCGTCCCGCCTTTTCCCTGATTTTCAATTTGGGCATAAAAAGTGACGGCCTCACCATCAACAGGTTTTTCAGGCAGCCACCAAATATCTGAAACGATTAAATCCGGATGTCCTACAGTGACATGAGACGATGCGGTGTTGTTCAACTTGTTTTCTTCTGAAAGAACATTGGCCTCGTCTGCCACCAGGCGCAACCAGATCGTATAGTCCTCTGATTGACCTGCGGTTTGTGTCCCTGTGTGATATTCTGCCGGCAGATTATATACAACTGTATATTGTTTACCCGCATTAATACCACCCGTAATTTTATCTGTCTGCTGGACTTTCCAATAATCTTCATATCCTTCTGCTGTTGTACAGGTATCTGCATTTCCCTTGCAGGTGTACCATTTCAATTCAGAATCCACATATGTGGTATATCCAATATTGGTTACCAATGCCGTATAGACGATATTTCGCCCTTGAATCTGTTCTTGAGGGGTATATCCTGCAACATCGATGATATAATCCGGACGGCCAATGGATGGAAACTGATAATATGGATAAGCACCATCAATCGTCAGACTTTGATTCGATTCATTGGTTTCTTTGACTGTATTTTTTGTATCAACTTTGACAGTGATACTATGAGGCAATCCTGTTAAAACATCGGGTGTGGCTTTCCATGCACTTTTTGCTGCAATATAGCCCACAACGGTTTTGCTACTCTGATCCTCGCCCAGACGAAATTCATCGATCATAAAGGTTGCATTCGTTGCGCCGGTTGTCTGCAATTCAATAAAAACTGGCTGGCCGCGTGTCAGAAGGTTGCCTTTGTCATCGGTTCGAATATCTACTACATAAGCACGCCAGGGGTCTTTGTCCGTATAGGTACGTTCGATAAGCACCGGATTGTTATTGGTGGGGTCATCTTTCCGAATAAATAATTTTTTGGTTCCAGATCCCGTTGTCTGTCCTCTAAACAGCAAGCTGTTGCTGTCTAATGGAAATATTTTGGATCGAAAAATGGTGTTTGTTCCGTACAGTCGGGCATAATGTAAATCGCCGGACATAGCTTCCCCGTTGACCTCTCTTGAACAAACAGAATCTTCTTCTGGACATCTGGATTCCCAAAAAACGCTTCCTGTAATGGCCTGCCAGGGGGAAAGACCGGATTCAAAGCTACCGTTGAAGTTATTGTCTGTCATCAGTTTTCGTTGTGCAAAGGGGACTTCTGTTGTCATCTTAACAGCTCCCAGGTCTACTCGTAAAGCCGCATCATGGTCATCAATATAAAAATTAACTTCAAAATCATTAACCGTTCCGCCGGCTCCCAAATTATCAATTCGGGCATAAAACATGACATTTTCACCATAGGAGGGTTTTTCCGGAAGCCACCAGATATTGCCAACCGTTAAATCCGGATGTTCAATGCGGATAATGCTGGTTTTTTGATTATTTTCCTCAGCAGTACCGCCAGCATTTCCTTCATTTAATATATTATTGACATCGCAAACGACTTTTACAGATAACAGATATGCATCAGGGTCAGTGGGCTCACTGCTGGTAAATGTAACTTCCATATTAAAGGTTGAGGTGTAAACTTCGCCGGCAGCCAAGCCAGTTATTTTTTGCTTGGCTTTGCTAATCCATTTCTTTCGTACATCACAATAATCAATATCTCCCTGACAAACATACCATTGGAGTTCTGATTCAATCAAGGTAGCGTTAATGGCACTGGTATTTTCAATCAGTGCTGTAAATGGAATAATTTTTCCCTGAACCTGTTCAAAAGGACGATAGGTCATTGATGTCACGACATAATCGGCCTGGTTGTCCAGAGTGAACTGTTTGGTTGCTGAGTTATTTCGTTCATCCATTTCTGTGATGGAGTCTTTGCTATCCACTTTAACAGTGACAGAATGATTTCCAGGAATGCTCGTCCATGCATTTTTGGATTGGACAGTACCTGCTACCACATAGTTTTGATTTGAAATTCGACGGGCCATGCGGAAATCATCGACCCAAAATTCGCTATTGGCGGCACCAGATGTTTTTATCTCAAGGTATGCATCTTCATTATTATATTTGGATATATCGATAATAAGAGACCGCCACGGGCTCTTATCGGTAAATTCTCTAGTGAGTAGAATAGGATCTGTTATGGAAGGCGTTTTGGGCTGACCATTAACATATAATTGTTTTCTGATAATCACCTGTTTAATACCAGAACCTGTTGCCTGGCCTTTGAATATAATACTATGCCCATCTAATTTAATCGGCGGTGAAAGCAGCTTTGATCCCTCACCATAAATTCTGGCATAGTATGTATCACGCACACCAGCGTTCTCTAATTTACCCCCATATTCAATGTCTTCCGCCCTACTTTCTACAAAAACACTCCCCACCGGCAGCCAGTTGTAAAGACTGCCATTGTTTTCAAAAAAATCAAAATCGGAATTATCGAAAATTAGTGCTCGATTGGCAAAAATCACCTCATCACTAAGCTTATCAGCATCGATACTTGTGGCGGTGCCATTGGCATCATTGATGGTAAACGTAACTTCAATATCATCGGTCGCACCACCATCGCCAATATTATCGATTTGCGCGTAAAAGATCATGGGTTCACCGTCTGCTGGTGTTGCCGGTGACCAAAAAATTTCTCCTACACGGAAATCAGGCAAATCCACTGTAATGATGTCAGAGACTAAATTATTATTTTCATCAGATTCAACAAGAATGTTTCCAGAGTCACAAAGAACGCGGACAAGGTTGTCATCATATTCAGATATCAATTCAAAGGTTACTGTATATTGCTGACCTGCTGTCAGGCCTGGGATGGTATCGACTTGTGACTTTTTCCATATATTTTCCCAATTGTCTTCATCACCGCAATTCATCTGATTTTGATAACAGGTAAACCAGGTCAATTCTGTTTCAACAAGTGTATCCTGTGCAGTAGATGCGTTTGCAAGCACTGATGTAAATGTAACTGTTCGCCCTTTGACTTGTTCCTGAGGGGTGTGGCTGATGTTGATCATCTTATAATCTGCCATGCCCGCCGAAGGCATTTGAATTAATGTGCTGCCGGCTGTTCCTGTATTGTCAGTAGCTTCGACATTAACATAATAAGGCACTGTTGAAGAGGATTGTGCAATCCATGTTTTTGATGCCTGAACACTGGCAACCATTACCGGATAAATTTCAGCAGGACTTTCAGCCATGCGGATATCATCGATCATAAAGGTGGCATTGGTCGCACCTTCGGTCATCAATTGAAGATAAACTTTTCCGCTATTAAAATTTATATCTGAAATATCAAGTACTTGAGCAGACCAAGACTTACCTGTCAGGCTGACATCTTTTAATATAGCATCCGTTGCTGTAGAACGAATTTGCAGACGCTTGGTTCCAGAACCAGATATATTGGCTTTAAACAAAAGAACGCTGGAACTACTCAGTAAAAAATCCGGTGATCTTAGAATACTGTTGGTTCCATATAACCGAACATAGAATTCGTTACCATATTGCGTCGTTCCATCAGACATTGCCACGATTTTTTCTTTGCACAATGTGTCGGTTGACGTACAACGGCTTTCAATAAATACATTTCCGGTAATTATCTGCCATCCATGAAGCTTGTTTTTATAATCAAGGGAGCCCTGTCCACTAAAGTCTGAATTATCAAATGCCGGTCTGCGGAATGCAAAGGGTATATCATCGGCTACTTTGTCCTTGGAAACTTCTGTGGTTGCACCCGTTTCTCCTTTTCTGATTAAAAATCGCACTTCAAAATCTGTACTGGTTCCTCCCTGCCCCAGGTTATCCACACGGGCAAAAAAAGTGACTTCTTCGCCATCTTTTGGTATCGCCGGAGACCACCAGACCTGGCCAATATCCAAATCAGGTTTATCAAGGGTTACGCTATTGATATTTTCATTATTATCTTCGTTGGCCTCATTAATAATATTATTTGCATCACACAGTACCTTAACCTCCGTTTCACCATATGCAGGTGTAAATGTCACTGTTGATGTGTATGTTTGTCCACTGGCAAGACCATCAATATTTACTTTGGTGGTTTTTCCTGCAATGATCCATTGGAGTTCAGAAGCCACTAAGGTTGAAGCACCGTTGTTTGTTACCCAGGTGGTGGCCTGAATATTTTGACCCTGTACCTGTTTTTGAATGTCAAACAAGGGTTGTGTCAGAGTATAATCCGCTTTTTGAACCGGATTCCCCTGTATATCAACAATACTTTTTTGCAATCCCGTTGTGCTGGCACTGCCAATATCCACAGCAACCGAGATATCATATGATCCTGGTTTAGCGGTCCATACACTTTTGGATATTGGAACGGTCACTAATACATCTCGACCAACGACTCTGATCATGCGAAAATCATCAACGACAAATGTGGCATTGGCTGATCCCTCAGTGACCAGTTCAAGATAGACCTTTTTACCGGTATGCTCTGCCGGAACGTTTATGATATTAGACCGCCAGGTTGTTTTTTCAGTGTATTCCTTTTCAATCAAGACAGGATCACCCGTCCGTGGTTCACTATATACCATTTCCTTAATACGCACTTTTTT
>PEAL01000536.1 GCA_002753725.1 Deltaproteobacteria bacterium | reverse complement strand
TTTTTTTTTTTTTACTATTGTTCCAGCTGGGAAGATGTTGATTTTTTTGGAACCACTGGTTGGTCAGATCCAGGCGGGTATGATCTGAGATATCAAACCCGACTTTTGACATAATATTTGCCTGATCAAACTCAGCGTTGTTTCGTTTTGTCCATCGGTCATCTTCTTTGTTCCATTTTGTATTTCCATCATACAACATGTCGAAATCATTTTCACAATCCAAATAATCTAACGATATCAAGTAGTCTAATTTTTGCCAGTTGTGATTAAAAAAAGCAGCAAATTTTTGCGTGCCAAAAGATCCATATCCTGCACTAAAACTGGCAATTTTTTTCTTTTTATTTCTCAGGGTTCGAATATTGACAACCCCGCCGATGGATGCTTTACCAAAATGGATGGGGGATGCTCCTTTGTAGATTTCTATAGACTCAACATCTGCTAAAGATATGTTGGAAAGATCCACGCCGCCACCAGAGGCATCGTTCAACAAAATACCATCCAGGTACACCATGACTTGATCGCTTGTGGATCCCCGAAGGGATATGGAAGAAAAACTTCCCAATCCACCCGACTGCCTGACCTGAATACCTGCTTCCTTTTCTATGACATCTGCTAAATCCTCTATTTTTCCTTCAAATTCTTCCCTGTCTATCCGGGTATGAAAGGCGGAAAATTGCTCCTGATCAACATCGCCTGTTTTAAAAGCTTTATCCTGTTTTTCAGCGGTCACAACGATTGCATCCAACGAAACAGGTGTATCAGTATCTTGAGTAAACCCATAATTTGAAAATAAAATAAAAATAAAACAACCCATAAATCGAATAACTATTTGAAAAAACATATTATTTTATGCCTTATACCGAATAAATAATAACGCAAAAAAAAAGCCCTTCAAACAAATAAATGTTTGAAGGGCTGCACCCAGTTTCCTTGGCCCTGTAAAAAAAAATCGTCCTCCTTGTTCTCCGCAAGGAAAAAAGCGATGATCATGGCAGGTTTTCTGACTTTCGGATCACCCTCCATCCGCGCCTTCCCGCAAAAAATATTGCAGTGACATCATGCGGATATTGTCCCCGATTACAGCGGCGGGACCACTCCCGATTTACACGGGATTCCCTATTAAGCCCAGTGGGCACCATAATTGCTGGAATAATACTCAAAACTGTTTTTTAAAGTCAAGAATTTTTTTATTACGTCTATGCTTTTCCCCAATGTCAAGACCCTTTTTGACGTTTTTCTCAGCTTGATTATCATTCATTTGATTGCGTCGCCTTATCGCCATGTTCCTGACAAAAGAATATGAACCGTTTTACCTGCCAGATAGTCAATCGCTTCAGCATAATTCAACGTGCCTTTTCCCATTGGCCCAACCCATTGAATACGATCAATTAATCGATCTTCACTGACGGAACATTTGATTTTATAAGATTTTCCAGCACTCAATCCTGAAAATTTAAAGTTGCCAGTAGTATCCGCCGGCATTTTTTGAACAAAAATACCGTCACTGTCAAACAGGCGAACAGTTATTTGAGCAGTTGATGGTGGCGGACTTGCCTGGCTGTCTGTAATGGTTCCCTGAAGCGTGTTGGCAGCATCTTTTATCATCAGAAACACCACATGACTGCCTGCTGATTGTGCTGCGCTGGTGACAGGTGCATATCCCAGTTCTTGATTGTAAGCTGACAGATGATACGTGTTTCCAGTCATTGGTAAACCGGTTATGACAAAATCACCTTTTCCATCAGAGCGCACTGAAGACTCAAACCGTTGATCATTCGATTGAATGTCAATGCGTATATTGGTCAATGGCATTCCGCTGTCATCCTGAACATGTCCGGTAATTGATGAACCCGGTTCAAGCATGACAATCATATCATCTTGTGCATCTGCAAAGGGAAGCGTTCGTGTGGCATATTGGGGATGCGTTACAGTAAGCAAATAATCATGGGCGTCCGGTAAATGATTGAAGACAAAAGATCCATTGGATGAGCTTCTGGTCTGTGCATCTGTATGAAGGTCTGATGAATAAGCGGTAATCAGTGCATCTTTAAGGCCCTCACCGGAAGACTTTATTTTTATGTGGCCCTTGATCTCAATGGCAGAGCCAAGAATGATATGCTTTTCTATGTTCGTGGTTACAGAAAATGGGCCATCAATGTAGCGTGCTATGTTTTGGTCATCTGTGGGATCTGCTGTTAAAAAAAGATCCTGGGATTGCGGAATTCCCTGAATGGTAAAATTGCCAGTTGAATTACTTTGGCCCCAGGCATGAAAATCATGGGAAGATGACCAGACAGAAATATCTACCATTGACAGGGCTGTACCGTTGTATGCCTTGATGGATCCGGAAAGTTCATACCCTATGTCAACCGTGCATTTCATTTCCAATGTTCCTGTGGCAATCATGGATCGAACGTTGGTGACATAAGGCGCTGGTGGAGTGATCGTTAATTGATAATCCACAGATTCAGGCAAGCATTTGACACAAAAATTGCCATGAACATCTGAAAAAGTGTCATTGCTGGCACCGGTTATGTCAGATTGAACGCTGATCCAGGCAAATTGAATGGCCTGTCCATCGGTGTCCCTTACAAAACCGCAAATGGATTCTCCGGAAGGAATGTGTATGTCTATCTGGTCTGCACTGGCGGTCAACAGGTTCACCTGTGATGCAAATACAGGATTGACAACACTATTGTCTTTTGTTTGATAATACACTGCTGGCATGTCCTGTCCTTGGGCAATGACCTGATAATCAGATGCAGGTATCAGGCCTTTGATTTCATAGTATCCATTGGCTCCAGTAAGGGCAGACTGATAGATATTGTATGTTTGAGAATTTGCTGATACCAGAACGCCAGCAGCGGGTTGGGTGCTACTGTTATAAAGGGTTCCTGAAATTATTAAACCATCGGACAGGTTAAAATGAACATCTGTCGTCGGTATCTCGGAAACAGATACAGGTTGCGCCTCATTTAGATGAAAAGTTTGTTGATAGTACATCATGGGGGCAAGCGTTGACCATGCAGATACAATATAATCATTGGTGAATGCCAGTCCTTTTAATTGATAACTGACTGCTTCAGTGGATTCAAATACAATTCGTGCATTTTTAGACGTTCCAAGAGTTTGGGATACAGCATCCACAAAAACAACATCCCCGGGCTGAACACCAGGCCAGGGAGTAATTATTCCTGAAAGCTCTCCGGTTTCATTCTTACTCAAGGAAAAATCAATGTCTGTAACAGCTCCCTGAACCAAAACATTTTCAGCATCACTGAAATGTCTTCCATTGGGGTAGACTTGATACCGGCATATTGACGTTTTC
>PEAL01000535.1 GCA_002753725.1 Deltaproteobacteria bacterium | reverse complement strand
ATCCCTTCAGGGACGTTTGTGTGGCCGCAGGAGACCCTTCGGCGGGTGGATGAGTTTTTAAAAAAGAATCATTATTCTTTCGACGCTCTCTATCTGTTTGATTATATGAAAAAGTCTATTCAGGCCAGAGAATCAGCCAAATTTCTTTTTACGCGCAGTGTCAGTGATGCCTTAGAGTGTTTGGCGCGGTGGGGTGAGCAGAAAGGGCTTTCGAGAGAGGTATTGTCTTTTTTGAATGTCGATGATTTGAAGGAATTCAGGCAACAGACTTTTTCAGAGGAAAAACTGCAAAACCTTAAAGCGTTATCCCAACAACGGCAGAAAGAATACGAGATCAACAACCGCATTCATTTGCCCTTTCTGATCGGCGCGTTGTCTGATATGGATATTGTTCCTTTGCTGAAAAACAGACCTAATTTTGTGACCAAAAAAAATCTTGAAGCCCCTGTCATAAGTCTTTCGGAGGCGAGTGACTATTCGAATGATTTGAGTGAAAAAATCGTTTTGATTAAGAACGCGGATCCAGGATATGACTGGATTTTTGCCCACAAAATAAAGGGATTGGTGACTCAGTATGGCGGAGCCAATTCTCATATGGCCATTCGCTGTGCTGAGTTGGGTATAGCGGCGGCCATAGGTTGCGGAGAACAGATTTATGAGGGGCTTAAAAATGCCCAACGCATTCGCATTGACTGCGCCGCCGAAACAATTGATGCCATTGTCTGAGGGATAAAGCATGGTTTTGTGGTTCATTGGTTTATCAGGATCTGGAAAGACCACCTTGGGGCGGGAGGTGTATCAAAGAATTCGTTCGCGAGTGAGTAATATCGTCTTTCTTGATGGGGATGTTCTTCGGGAAGTCTTCGGTCATGACGTCGATCACACCGTAGAAGGTCGCCGAAAAAACGCCGAAAGAATATCTCGATTATCCAAAATGCTTTCGAATCAAGGTTTGCATGTTATCGCGGCCGTCTTGTCGATTTTTCCCGAATGGCAGTCATGGAATCGCCAAAATCTGAATCATTACGCTGAAGTGTATCTCAAGGTCAACATGGACACGCTCAAAGCGCGTGATCCCAAAGGCCTCTATGCCAGAGCCTATGCGGGCAAGGAAAAAAACGTTGTCGGTGTGGATATTCCCTTTCCTGAACCTCTCGAACCCACTCTGACCATAGATAACAATGCTCATCTTGAAGATATGGAATCCTTGATTCAACAGGTTCTTGGCCTCCCCCAGATAAAGGCGATTAAGAGTCTCTTATGATTCTGATTGGAACGATTGTTATTATTGCTGTTGAGCTCGTCCTGATTGTTCTCATCAAGTCACTGCGCAGGAATTTTCAATGGCTTATCACCGAAGAGGATGAAATCATTCGCTGGTCACCGGAGATTTTGGACAAGTTTTTTGCCAAAAGCTTTGATCCGGAACTGGGCTGGTGTCGTCGACCCAATACAACCGGGCATGAAAAAGGGGCCGCTAAGGACATTATCTATCACATTGGTTCTCTTGGAGAGAGAATGTATGACTTGCATTCGGCCTCATCCAGCCTGGTAGCCAGTTTCGGAGATTCGTTTACTTTTGGGCGTCAGGTCGAAGACAATGAAACCTGGCAGTATTTTCTGGCCCAAAAAATCAACACTCACGTGCTTAATTTTGGGGTGGGTAATTATGGTTTTGATCAGGCTCTCCTGAGATACGAAAGAACCGATTTGCCCCGCACCGTCCAAACAGTCATCATGGGCTTTGTCCCCGAAACAATCTGCCGTATTCAGTCCTATTGGAAACATTATCTCGAATTTGGTAATACCTTGGCTTTTAAACCAAGATTCGAATTAAAAGACAATCAATTACAGCTTATTCCTCAGGCCATGAAAAAACGCGGGGACTTTGAGAATCTCTGCTCCCGTCTACACGATATACAATCCCATGACAGATATTACCTGGAGAAATTCAAAAAGCTTCAATTCAGATTTCCCTATACCTTGAGTTTATTGCGTCATCCCGCCAGACAATCGGGTCTTATCAAAGCATTGCTTGGTTATTCAGCCAAAGACCAAAAAATCCGCAAGGCTTTTGAGCTTGTCATGCAATACAATATTCTTCAATCTCATTATCACTATTGTGATGACTCATCCACAACATTGTTTGAAGCGCTGATCAATCGATTCAAAATGACAGCCTTGAAACGGGGCCACAAACCGATTCTTCTCATTATGCCCCAGCTGACAGATCTCAAAACACAAAAAAGCCTTATCTATTACCAGGATTTTTACAAATCAATAGCCAAAGACATTCAGGTGATTGATTTGACGAATACCCTCATGCGGCATGCGGTTGATCAATCCATATACATAGAAGATGGAACCGGCGGGCACTTTTCGCCTGAAGGAAATCGTCTGATTGCCGAATGTCTTTTAAACGCGATGGAGAATCTATGAAGGCAAAACGTCCCTATCTGGCCATGACCTTAATTTTGACCCTTTTTGCCTCGTCTTCTTTGTGGGCGTCTGAAGAAATGATTATTCAGCCTTCCGAGGTTGTTTTGACCGCGGATTTTGAAACATCTGAAATATAAACGCCCAACAGTTTGTTGCTGTGCGTCTTGTGGTATGTAAAAATAGTTACTTTTATCGAATGTCCAAATGCGGGCGATGGAGGGAGTTGGTGAGAAGTACATTGAGGTATCAAAACAACAGGGATTATTGGACAAAGCGCTGGATGAATATTCCCGCGGACCAGCCCATGACAAATACCGACGCGTATCCCCTTAAATACGCGTTAAGGGCCGTAACCTCAAAGAATCAAGCTCTATTGGAAGCTGGGTGCGGGGCAGGAAGGGTTCTGCGTTATTTTCATGACAGAGGCTATGATATCCTGGGTTTTGACTTTATCGAGGAGGCGGTAGATAAGCTGAAATCCATTGATGCTTCTTTAAAAGTTCAAACCGGAGACATCACTGGATTGGAATTTGCCTCGGATACTTTCGACGTTTGTCTGGCTTTCGGCCTTTATCATAATCTCAACGAAACCATGATAAAGAAAGCTCTGTCTGAAACAAATCGTATTCTCAAGCCCGGTGGTGTTCTTTGCGCCTCCTTCAGGGCAGATAATTTTCAAACTCGCATCACGGATTGGCTGGCTGAAAAAAGAACGGACAAGGAGACCAGAATAACGTCCAAGAAAATATTTCACAAAATGAATTTGACTTCCAGGGAATTTCGCCGCGTCATTGAGGAGGCGGGTTTTCGAATCCAAAGCCTTGAGCCTGTGGCGAACATGCCCTTCTTTTATAAGTTCAAAAGTTTCAGACGAAATGAAAATAAAAAATTC
>PEAL01000534.1 GCA_002753725.1 Deltaproteobacteria bacterium | reverse complement strand
AAATAAATTGTTATGTCGATTTATTTGTCGGATAACATTAAAAATATCATAATATACGGATCCGTTGATTAACAGGTTATGTGGCAACCACAGATAAAAATTACTAAAAATGGGGACAGGCAAATAATCATTTCATATGATAAATACTAAAAATGGGGACAGGCAAATAATCATTTCATATGAGCATTAATTAATTATCATTTAAATTTAAAAATTGATGGATCAAGAAGAATTTGCGTGCATTCTTGATTCTGGTATGCCGCCGAAATAAAAATTTCAAAATTTGATATCCGGCATAAAGAAACGATTCGTTTGTTTTTAAAAGACTATTTCTTATTTTTTTTTACGCAATTAGCTCAATCTATGAATTTTGAATCTGTTGAATTCAATTCAATGATAAAGAATTGATCGCCTTATTTGGAGATCAGTATATTTTTTGCCTGTCCCTAGTTCTAATTTCTTGTTATTCCAGTCTGATTATCCGGATAAGGATTTTTCCACTGAATCTGGCATCCTTGATGTCCTTGACTTTGAAACAATTGATAAAAGAGGGTCTATACGCGGTACATGGATGGAATATATTCATTCAGCAATAGACAGAATCAATGATACCAATGGAAAAAAGATTGTGCTTTATCTTTGCAAGCATAAGGGAAAAAAAGTTACCCGTGATCAAATCGAAAAAGACTTGAATTTAGATATCAAACAAGGTGAACTGGAAAAACGCATGAAAGCCCTGGTTAAATCCGATATTATTGAACAGGGAACCAGTAATTTCAGTTATCAGGCAGTAGGGGATAATATCTTTGATAAGGTATTCAGGAGTATCTATCAGGAAGAAATCGATGGCTTTGACCCAAAAGAAATTAAAAATGAGTATCAATTGTTATACAGAAAATTGCAGGGTAAATTTAATCAATACAAAGGAGCGTTTTCTGAATATGTGATTATCAACTGCTTTAGACATCGGGCATTCAAGCAAAATGATACCTACACTGCTTTGATCAACAATTTGCCAGAGGATTTTTGCTTTGTAGAATATGAATCCATATGGTCATACAGTGCTTCACCTGTTCATAAAAAAGATATTCAGGTGGATATTTTTGCAAAAGCCAATAATAACGCGTATTCAATTATTGGAGAGGTTAAAAATAGAAAAGCAAAGTTTTCGGTTAAAGAAGCACAATTATTTTTAGCAAAAGCACTGGAAGTCAAAAAATTGGAGAATGTTGGCAAATCATTATTTTTTGTTTTTTCATCTGCCGGATTTTTCAAAAATACCATTCAGTTTTTTAAAAAGAATAATATTGCCTGGAGTAATGATAAGACATTTTTGGAATAGCAAATTTGGGGTAGAACATTGCTCATCTTTTTTGAACCAGGATTACGCTGAAGAGGATGAATAAGATGAAATAAAAACACTATAAATTCATCTTTTTCAGTGGAATCCTGGTTTAAAAAAAATAAACGACTATTAAATGAGGAACTTATTTTTTCGAGCATTCTAAGCAACAGGAGAATAAACCATGTATCAATTGATTTACAGCATTTTAATTACAAGCATCAACAACATTGCAATACTATATCAATCGCGCATAGGTCTATAAGTTTTGGTATTTTTTAAGATAATGAAAATACTCAGGAATCTCGTTCCCACGCTTTGCGTGGCAAATATGGCAGATTTCCATATTTGCGCCGATTAATTTAACATGCTGAAATATAAATAAATATATGCGACAATCCTGAATTGCTTCGAAAAGGTTAATGATGAGATGAAAACATGTCAAAATTTCGAATACATATTAATTTTAAATAGTTAATTTAAATACCAGGTTGCGCCGATAGCCATTTTTGAGTGCTGAAATTGATAAAAAAGCAGGCGGGTGAATTGAAAAAATTTATAAATTGTGTTGAATCGGCGCAAGCCAGATTGAACCTGTTTATTCATTTTTGAACCAGAATTACACTGAAGAATATGAATTTAACGTTCGATTTCGGTAAAAGCAAGAACAGCGTAAAACAGCGTAGGGCTAATGCAGGCTAAAGCCCAACCCTGAATAATTTGGTGGCCTTGATCAAGAATATTCCTCGCAATAAACCAATTCCCACGCTTTATAAACCAGAATAATTTTTTTTAAATGCGTATTACCAATGCTATTTTTCACACGATCTGATGCCGAATATTGGTCCAATTGTTCTTGCGCGTCCTTAATTTTTTCCTGCTGCTTGTCTTCTGAATACTCACTTTTTGAAAGATATTTCAGTTCAATCAAATAAGACCAGGGTAAATCCGGATATTTGGCCAGAAAGGGTTCCAAATAAATATCTGAATACCCTTTGTTCATTTCAGCCTCAGACTGCGTGAGATAGAAATCAACAACATTCAGATATGCCAGTAGAAAGCCTTGAATGACTTTTTCGCCATTTAAGTAATCCCGAATGGCTGTCTGTTTTTCAATTTGTTTGGATAGATATTGAAAGAAGGCTTTCCAATCACCGCAAAAGGCCATATCTCTCATATGTTGTGATAATAACCAGATATCAATTTTAAACGTTTCAACATCCTTGAAGCCGCTGCGAATATAACCATACATTAATTTCTGAATTGTTATATTGGGTATTTTCAATAAATACGCGCCATGCTTTTTACTATGAAAGGTCAGTAAACCAAAATAGTACAAGAGAGAAACAAAATTTTCCTGTTCGGTTATTTCTTTTACCGGAAAACTGTCCACAATATCGGATACGACTTCCTGGTTTTCGATAATGCTTTTCAATCGACTGAAATTGCCATTCAATTGTTTTTCAATAGTGATTAGATATCTGAGTTTGTTGTAGTCAATTCTGACATTCTGATCAATCAGTTTTTCAGGAAGTGCATTTTCCTGCATGGCCTGTTGCACAAAATACAAAACCATATCAGAATTAAACAATACGTTTTGACCTTTTGCTGCAAAGCGATAATTATTATACCAGTTTTTCATTACATTCATGCAAGCATCCGGATCAAGTGGTAAGTGACCCGACTGATGATAATAATTAAGTATTGCGTAAACTTCACTTTCAGTAAATCCTATAAATTCATTAATGTTTGGGTTCAGGCTGATATTGGTTCCAATATTAAATCCGCTGGTAACATCATCCATAGTAACCGGTGAAACGCCTGTGATAAATAATTTGTCCAGGCCGGAGTCAGGCATTGATGTCAGGCCTTTTAGAAGGTTAAAGAAATATCGAAATGGACCTTCACCATGTGTCAGGTTTAAATATTCATTTTTGCCTGATGTTGTGAGGATTGTATTGGTGAAATTGTCATATTCGTCAATGAACATAT
>PEAL01000533.1 GCA_002753725.1 Deltaproteobacteria bacterium | reverse complement strand
AAACCCCAAACACAAACCTGTTGTTTGAACTGCCCAATCTTGTTTTCAAAAATCTTTATGTCAATCATATATTTTTTTTATTGCCTTTTGGCGTCGATAGAAATAAATCTTCAGAACTTGCGATGCATTTCTTTAACTCTCATGATTATAATGGTCCACTTTAAATTGAAACAATTAATGGCATTAATGTTCACGTTGTAATGATTGGACAGTGATAACATCACAAAAAGGAGAAACAAACAAATGAGAACATTTCATTCATATGGACCGGTTGATAGTGAAGAACATTATTCTGTTGAACGAAAAGAGTTGGTTGCTCAATGTACCAAACAACTTGTAGGCAGTATCGAAAAAGGGGGGCATTATTTTACCATATGGGGTGCTCGCCAAACCGGTAAAACATGGTTGTATCGTCAAAGCCTGGAGAATATAAAACGCCAGTATGGCGACCAATTTATTGTTGGTGAAATCTCCATGCAAGAAATTGTTTTGGAAAAGGATGGAAATGGCATAAATATTTTTTTTAGTCGTTTTCTCAGAATGCTTAAACGAGAATTCTCAATTCAAACAGATGATATTCAATCCTGGGGAGAATTGATTGATTTGTTTAGCAAAGATTCATCATTTTTTGATAAACCACTTATCCTGGTCATTGATGAATTTGACAAACTTCCCCCTAAACTCATTGATAGCCTCGTATCCCTTTTCAGAGAAATGTATTTGAATAGAAAATCATACATGCTTCATGGACTGGCTCTGGTCGGCGTTCGAGCTGTTTTGGGAGTTGAAAGTAAAAGCGGATCACCATTCAATGTTCAACGATCTTTACATATTGAGAATTTATCATTTGGCGAAGTCAAAGACATGTTTGATCAATATCAGGAAGAAAGTACCCAGCGTATTGAACCTGATGTCATTGAAAAACTCTACCAAGAAACACAGGGGCAACCGGGTCTTATTGGATGGTTTGGTGAACTTCTAACTGAAAAATATAATCAGGAAACAAATCAACCAATCAATATAAAAAAGTGGCGCAAAGTTTATTTAAAAGCATGTGAAATTGAGCATAACAATACTGTACGCAATATGATTTCCAAAGCTAAAAACGAATATCTATCTCATGTTATCAAATTATTTATCAATGCGGATATTCATTTCTCTTTTGACTATGACTGGTGCAATTATATGTATATGCATGGAATTATAACCTATATCCATGTGATAGATGATCATAGGGATTATCATGTGTGTCGTTTTTCTTCACCATTTATCCAGACACGCCTATATAATGCATTTATTGGTGAAATAAAAGATGTACAGGAAGGTTCAATTCTTGCCCTTGACCCTCTGGATGCATTAGAAGATGTTACTTCCAGTTCAATATTAAACTTACCGGTATTACTGAATCGCTACAAAGATTATCTGGGTCGTTTAAAAGAAAAAGGTTTAAATCCCTGGCAAGATCAACCACGAAGAAAAAGGGATTATCATTTAACAGAAGCTGTCGGCCATTTTCATTTATACCACTGGCTTCAAATGGCCTTAGGAATCCAAAGCGCAATCAGCCCTGAATTTCCTACTGGTAATGGAAAAGTAGATTTACATATCGTATATGAAGGTAAAAAGGGGATTATTGAAGTCAAAAGTTTTACCAACTTGAAAGATGCAGGACTGGCACGTAAGCAAGCAGCCGCATATGCTAAACAGACAGGTTATCCAGATGTTACAATCGCAATGTTTGCACCTTTTACTGATGAACATGTTATCGATCAATTATCAGTCAATGAAACAATTAATGGCGTTAATGTTCACGTTGTAATGATTGGACAGGGATAACTTTTTTATGAAACAATCAGGGAAATCATTTATTTATTGCACAACAAAGAAAGAATAAAGGATGAACCAATTGATGTAAAGTTAACTATTATCGTCTGATTTTGGTTTGTCTATGACTAACACTGACAAATCAAAAATCAGACGATAATTTATTAAAGTAATTAAAGTAGCTATTCTATAGGCTGGAAATTATCATCAATTGCATTTTCAAGTCTTCCAACAACGACAGCGGCTGTGGCATCACCCCAAACATTGACAGCAGTTCTAAATTGATCGAGAATGCGATCAATTGCGAGGATTAATCCAATGCCATCAAGTGGCATTCCGGCAGCAGTTAAAACAATACCCATTGTCACAAGACCTGCACCAGGGATTGCAGCAGCACCAATTGCTGCCAGTGTAGCTGTTATGAAAATAACAGCTTGCATGCCCATAGTAAGATCAATGCCCATTAATTCTGCAATAAAAATTACAGCAATAGATTCATACAGCGCAGTGCCATCCATATTGACTGTTGCGCCTAAGGGAAGAACAAAATTACTTATTTTTCGGTCAACACCTGCGCGTTTATCCAAACAATCCATTGTTAAAGGTAACGTTGCTGCACTTGATGCTGTTGACCAAGCTGTCATAATTGCAGGGGCAACAGCTTTAAATAATTTTAGTGGATTATATCTTCCAATGGTCCATACAAGAAAGGATAATGTAACCCCAGCGTGAAGTAATAACCCCACAACAACTGTAAATGCATATTTACCTAATGCAAATAGCGCTTCAACACCTAGATCCATAAAAATAGCAGTGACCAAAAAGAAAATACAATAAGGTGCAATGATCATAACCACCATAACAGAACGTTGCATGATTAAATCAATACCATTAATCATTTCAGCTAATACGCGGGATTCATTTTTGACAGTGGCAGCCATTATTGCAAAAAAGATTGTAAAGAAAATAATTTGTAATACATCACCTTCAGCCATTGCACCAGCGGGATTCTTAGGGATCATATTGACGAGTGTGTCAATAATAATCACTAATGCACTTCTTTCCCCAACCCCCTGATGTGAGACATCATCGGGAACTTCTGTGCTAATATTTAAAGCGGCTAAAGATTCTTTATCTATTCCTTTTCCTGGATGAATAATATTGACTAAAACAAGCCCTAATAAAACAGCAAGTGCTGTTGTTGCCATATAATATCCAACTGTTTTTCCTCCAATTTTTCCCAATTCGCGAATATCACCAAGATTAATTACAGCCATAAAGATTGAGGCAAAAACTAATGGTACAATCATCATGCGAAGTAATCTAATAAAAATGTCGCCGGAATACTTAAATATTAATTTTAAAACAAAAATAGGTCCGGATGTTACCCCTGGTCCTGCTGTATTATATAATAATATGCCAAAAAAAACGCCAGCTACAATTCCAATTAAAATTTTCCATTGCAGATCCAGTCCTTTTTTTTCTTTTGGTCCTTCCATAATTTAACCTCCTCA
>PEAL01000532.1 GCA_002753725.1 Deltaproteobacteria bacterium | reverse complement strand
CTATAATCAAGCCCAACGGAATATGAAAATTGCCCAGGCGGAAAACCAGGCCAAAAGTGAATTTTTAGCCAATGTCAGCCATGACTTAAGAACGCCTTTAAATGGGATTCTGGGGTATACTCAGGTTCTGGTCAGGGATAACAGTCTCCAGAAAAAACATCAGGAGCAAATTCGAATCATCCATAAATGTGGGGAACAATTGCTTTTGCTTATCAACGACATATTGGATCTGTCAAAAATCGAAGCGGATAAAATGGAACTGAATGCAGTGGATTTTTATCTGGATGATTTTCTCAAACGCATTGTGGATATCTGCCAAATTTTTGCCAATAAAAAGAAAATTCAGCTTCAGTTTACCTGTGCATCCAACTGCCCTGCCTGTGTACAGGGTGATGAAAAACGATTGCGCCAGGTCTTGCTCAATTTACTGAATAATGCGATTAAATTTACATTTCAGGGACAGGTGATGTTTGAGGTATCAATGGTGGACAATAACATAAGATTTGCTGTCAAAGACACAGGAATAGGCATTCCAAAGAATCATCTCCAAAAAATCTTTGAACCCTTTCATCAACTGGATAACCAACGTCATCAAATAGAAGGCACTGGATTGGGCCTGGCCATCAGCAGACGCATTGTTCGGCTCATGGAGGGCGATATTTCTGTTGAAAGCACTGAGAACAAGGGAAGCACATTCTGGTTTGAGATCCATTTGCCTGAGGTATTTAACGCGCATAAAAAAAGATCAACCCATCGATGGTCAAATGTCAACGGCAATAGCCTTCGGGTGCTGATTGTTGATGACAATCGTTTAAACCGAAAAGTTTTCATGCAAATTTTAAAAATGAACGAATTTGATATTTACGAAGCTGAAAATGGTTTACAGGCTGTGGAGCAGACAGAAAAAATTCGGCCACACTTGATCCTGATGGATCTGATGATGCCTGTTATGAGTGGGATGGAAGCTATTGCAGAAATTCGGAAAAAGCCTGAAAATAAAGACATTGTCATCTTTGCTGTGTCTGCCAACGCAGATTTGGAAAAAACTTGCCAGGAAAACAAGAACACCTGTAACAAATTTTTAAAAAAACCTGTCGATATGGATGAGTTTTACAATGAACTGCAAAAATATCTGAATATCTCTGCCACACAATCAGATCATTTCAATGATGAATCCTCGGAAGCCGAACCTGAAAAAATTGTTCCTCCTGACCTGAATGATCTAAAAGAAATGTATCAATTGGCCATAACAGGCAATGTGCTTCGACTTGAGAAAATGGTCATGCAACTGGAAAAGAATAAGGCCGAATGGATCCCCTTTTCGAAAAAAATTCAGAAAATGGCAAAAGGATTTCAGATCAATGAGTTGAAATCCTTTTTAGAGGGATTTTTAAAATGACTGCCTGATCGTGGGCTTATCAATTGATATTTTATAAGCGTTAGGAATGCTTGAAAAATAAGTTCCCCATTTTAGATTGGAGTCCCAAGCTTTAGCTTTGGGAGTTACAGAAAAACAACGCATTGAAAATCTAAGGAACTCCCAAAGCTAAAGCTTTGGGACTCCATCCAAGGGATTTCAAATGGGAAACTTATATTTCGAGCAGTTTTTAATTTTCGCACTCCTGTCAGTCAATTTCGAGATGGGTCATTTCATCTGTAATGTCAAAGTCATACGAAGGATATTCATACAAAGGCATACGCGGTTCTGTTTCTCCGATTGAATAGCCGTAAAGATTGTCATATTCAGATTCGATTTCACCCATTTCACAGAGTTGATGAATATATTCATGAATAGACTTTGATTCAATAATCACAACTTTACCCATTTTATTGATGATGGGGCTGTGGTTTCTGGTAGCATCATGGTCAAACTCGAGAATTCTACGACCATAGCGGGTAATACCAATCACTCGGAAGGTTAAACTTTTTCCAACCCCTGGCAAATTTAAGACGTTCCGGTCTGTTGCCAGAAAGGGAATATCCATTTCTTCACGCAATTGTTGAATGGTTTCTAACGCGGATTCTGCTTGTTCAGGAATATCAGAAATGCGGTCATGGAAATTTTCCAGGGGTAAGCCAAAAACTTTTTCCTCAACTTGCTCTTGAACGGACCGTGCATTGGGTGCAAAATTATGATTGTTTTCCATATAGCCTTTCACTGTAAAGCTATAATATGTCAATACACCAACATCATTCAATGCCTGACGTAATTTTGCAGTATGCCCTCTCCGGGAAGCAGCGGTTGTCATGACCAGCTGATTGGTAACAATCCAACCGGCAGAAAGAAAACCAGTGATCGTTCTTTTAGACTCAGGCGTGATTTCCATGGGAGATTCAAAGTGCGTTTGGATAACAAATTGACGAATACCAATCTTGGAAGCTTTTTTCTTAAATTTTGACAGAATTTTAAGCAATTCCGGTGTGATTCGCTGAGGTAAATATGCTGGCAATCTTGTACCCAGGCGGATACGAATCATTTCTGCAAATTTTTCACCAGGTTTTCTTTTTTTATTGGCTTCGCGCTTACGACTTGCCATGTCATATATGGCATTCAGGATGTTTTCTAAAGAATTATCAGAACTCATCAGAGCATCTCCCCCTGTGATGAGGATATCTCGAAGCTGTGCATCATTTTCAAAATAATCCATCAGCTGTTGGAGTTTTTCCTTCCATGTTTTTGGGGGCTTGAGTTTGTCTATGTCAAAATTCAAATGCCCGTTCTGAAAATCATACATGCGTTGACAGGAACTGCACAGACCGCCACATGCTCGTCCCATGGTATCTGGAATCAATATCGCTACTTCTGGATATCTACGGTGAATGCTGTTATGAAAGGGTAAAATCCATCCGGCTGCATTTGGTTTTCCTGGTTCTACCTTGTCTTCTTTTTCCCAGGCTACAATATAGCCAAATTCATTTACCAGTTGTTTACTGTAAAGGACGTAATCTCGAATGGCAAGGTCTGCCCCAATGGCAAAATATGGAACGCGAACATGCAATAAGGATAAATAATAAGGGTTGACAAAAAAAGGAATTCCCGCAGCTTTAGCATCATATAATATTTGCATGGTATCTGGATCCAAAGAATGGCCTAGCATTTCATTTAAAGCATCTGGATTTCGAACAGCAAAACGAAAATGAAACCGTTTGGTTTTCCACCATTCCAATGTACGTAAAAATTTTTCTTCCCTGGACATGTTTTCTTCAAATTTAAAAAAATAATCATTGATTTCACCGCTATCTAATTTATCAATAATGATATTGATAATGCGATCTCGATTTTCTTCGCGCAATTTGACAATTCTTGGATCCAGACCGGATGGATACCGATTCATCCATTGGTCGATG
>PEAL01000531.1 GCA_002753725.1 Deltaproteobacteria bacterium | reverse complement strand
ATGTCTGTTATCATTATATATAATATGACGCAAATTTTTGGGATTCTGGATCAAATCGATTATTCTGTCATCGATAGAATAGAATTTGATGGCGAATCCCTGTGGATACCATCAGTACAATAAACAACTAACAATGGATCATTCAATGAACATTATAAAACACTCTGATATTCAGGCACCATCGATTGTAGAAAAAAAATTGACCGCCCTTAAACACCTTCGAAAAGAGCTCGTCGGCCTTTCACCTGAAGAGGCCCTGGATCGTATTATCTCTTGTGAGCAACCGATAGCACTGGTTCATTCCATACCTGCACAAGATTTTTTGATGCTGGTTCACGACATTGGCCCGGAAGATGCGTTGCCCATCCTGTCGTTGGCATCAACAAAACAATGGCAATACATGATTGATGTACAGGTATGGAAACGGGATCGACTGTGTATCAGTGAAACCACAAAGTGGCTTCATTTAATGATGAAAGCAGAGCCAAACCGTTTCATTCATTGGTTTTTAAATGAAGACCCTAAATTTTTCTATTATTATCTTTACCAAAACATTGATATTGTAGGACTTCAAGAAGATGAAGATTTTTCAGACCTTCCGGATACGTTTTTTTCTTTGGACAATATCTATTATATTTCTTTGTCTGATGCTCGTCTGGAACAGCCTTTAGAGCGTGAGACTGAAGAATTGAGAGAAGAATTAATCACAGAATTCCTGAAACGACTGGCTGCGTACGATCATTATGAATATCAAAAAGTTTTGGTCAATATTTCATCGGTCCTAGCTGCTGAATTTGAGGAAGAAAGTTTTCGATTAAAGAATTCTCAACTGGAATCTTATGGCTTTTTGTCCTTTGACGATGCTATCGCCATCTATCAACCCATTCCAGAAAAACACTTCTTTAAGGGAAAGAGAAAACCTGTCGTTGCCTCTAAAACAGCAACACCTCAAATGGTTGGCCCACAGTATCCAATCCAGATGATCTCAAGGGATAATTATTTTGCTGAAGCTTTAATGCTTATGGATTCCGAGGAGTCTCTCTCTGAGTTACATGTCCACTTTGCACATCTCTGCAATCAGATTATCTCGGCAGATGCCATTTCCATATCCTCTCAAGATACCCTCAAACAAGTGGTCAATAAAGCGTGTGGGTATATTCATATTGCCATTGAAAGCCTTCTTGCTGAGAATGCTCCCAATCCAGTATCATTAAAACAAATTGTATTGAATTATCCGATCAAAGAGTTGTTTCAATGGGGATACAGCAAAGTTCTGGCGGTCAAATGGAAAGCAGATTCCTGGTATCGCAACAGTTTTTTCAAGGAACATGGGCTTAAGCTTGATTTTTGGGGTGAAAAATGGTTTATGATGGTCTGGACCAATGCCCTCAAACGTCCCAGATATTTTGCTGAATTTGAAAAGGGGCAATTGTATAGAGAATTTCAAAAAATGTCTGACATTCAAACGGTTGAGAATGCACTCACACAAATGATTGCTATCGATGAAATGATATCGATTTTTTCAGCCAATATTCATCCAATATCAGGATATCAATTGACTTTTCAAAATTTGCTTTTAACCCTTTTTGCCAGGGATAGTCTATCTCTATCCCCGACGTTGGAACCCATTCCTGTAACGCAATTTCAAAAATTTTATGAATCCATGTGGATATCAGATCCCCCTCACAACAGTATTCAAACAGCTTTCAAACAGTCCTTTATTGATTGGTTTTCCAAACAAACACGCTTTGATACGAATTATCTGGATCATCGCATTGGATCTGTACTTGATCAGTTATTTGATGATATATTGGCAGAACTTGGTAATGTCCCCTTTCATTCGTTAAGTCCTCAGTATGTAAATTTGTTTTGGTTGACATCCTCTGTATAAATCGTATGGGATAGATATTTGCATAAAATCAATAAAGGAATCTTCTTTTGACGATTGAACATTTGATAAAAACCGGTGAGGGCAAACTGCTCGAATTCAAAGAATCCTTACCAAAAGGGATTCAAATTATAAAAACAGCCATCGCTTTTGCCAATACAGCCGGCGGAAAAATATTGATTGGTGTTGAGGATCAAACGCACAGGATTGTCGGTATTCCGGATGATCAACTGCTGAAAATGGAAGAAAAGATCAGCAACATGATTTATGATTCCTGTGCGCCAATTATTGTTCCTGATATTTATCACGTAAATATTTCAGATAAAAATATTGTGGTGATTGAAATCCATCGCGGGTATGACAAACCCTATTTTTTGAAATCAAAAGGTAAAGAAAAAGGCGCATTTATTCGCTTTGGAAATACAAATAAACTTGCTGATGCCAGACAATTGCTCCTTCTTGAAATGGAAAAAAGAAATATTTCGTATGATCGATTTCTCAAGTATGATGAAGATATCTCTCGATATCCATTCAACCTTTTGAAATTAAAAATGAAAGAGCTGGGGAAACCTTTCAGTGCAACCCACCTTGAAAATACAGAATTGATTGTCAAAGAAAATAACAAAAAAATATTGACCCTGGCGGGTGTTTTAATTGGCAGCGAATCACTACAATTGACACCATTTGAGTATGCAATCATTAAATGTGCACGATTCAAAGGAACAGAACCCATTGAATTTATTGATCGCTATGAATGCAAAACGAATATTGTCGCTCATGTTGATGATGTTATGAATTTTATCAAACGTAATATCAGGCTGTCAGGAAAAATAACAGAAACAAAACGAATTGATACCTATGAATACCCACTAGAGGTTTTACGTGAAGCGATTGTCAATGCGATTGTTCATCGCGATTATACGATGGATGATGTTGATATTAAATTATCAATATTTGATAATCGAATTGAAATATTAAGCCCGGGCTCCCTACCGGCTGATTTGACAATTCATGATCTGGGGACAGGTAAATCAAGAATCAGAAATACGATTATCGCTCGTATCTTCAAGGAGTTACAGCTTATCGAACAATGGGGGAGTGGCATTAAACGAATTTTTTTGATTTGCAAAGATAAACAATTGCCACTGCCAATGATTGAAGATTTAAATAATTTCATAAAGATAACATTTCCTTTTAAATACAGTTCGAAAAAATTTAAGGACTATGGCGGAGTAAATGGCGGAGTAAATGGCGGAGTAAATGGCGGAGTAATTCTTGAAATGAATGGCGAAATAAAAGACAGTGAATACGACAAACTAAACCTTAAAAAAAATAAAAAAGTAAATGGCGGAGTAAATGGCGGAGTAAATGGCGGAGTAAATGGCGGAGTAAATGGCGGAGTAAATGGCGGAGTAAATGGCGGAGTAAATGGCGGAGTAAATGGCGGAGTAAATGGCGGAGTA